>CAYXQX010000021.1:0-18414 GCA_964467485.1 uncultured Porphyromonadaceae bacterium
AGCCACTGACAGAGCCTCTTCATAAGAACCTTCTGAAATGAGTCGGGCAAATTTGCGTGAACCGGCAACATTGGTCCTCTCACCAATATTTATAAAATTGCTTTCTGATCTCAGCACCAAGGGCTCCAAACCTGAAAAAACTGTGTTTCCCTCATTTATCCTGATTTTTCTCGGTGCATATCCCTTCACCAGTTCCGCAATTTTCCTGATGTGAGTTGGTGTAGTGCCACAACACCCTCCAACAATATTCACCCATCCCTTTGCCAGCATTGGCTTGACCAAAGCAGCCATCTCTTCAGCCGACTGGTCGTAATCACCAAATTGGTTGGGCATCCCTGCATTTGGATGAACACTATTGAAAGTTCCCGAAAGACGGTCTAATTCACTAACATAGGGTCCTAGCTGCTCTGCCCCCATCGAACAATTCAGACCAACAACTAAAGGTCTGATATGCTTTATGGAATGATAAAAAGCCTCTAGTGTTTGTCCGGATAGTGTCCGCCCACTGGCATCAGTAATGGTTCCGGATATAATAACAGGCCACTCAGTATCTCTCTCCTCGAACAATTCCAACAGAGCATAAATAGCAGCCTTAGCATTGAGAGTGTCAAAGATAGTCTCTAACAAAAGTGCATCCGCTCCACCATCAATAAGTCCTCTGGCCTGCTCTTTATAGGCTTCGGCCAGTTGATCAAAAGTAATATTTCGAAATCCCGGATTTTCAACATCAGGAGACATGGAAGCCGTCCTGTTTGTAGGTCCCATTGAGCCAGCAACAAAAACCTTATCTCCTGCAACCAGTCTGGCCAGTTTTGCAGCTTCTAAATTGATTTTATATACCAGTTTCTCTGTACCATAATCGGCTTGTGAAACAGCATTGGCGTTGAAGGTGTTGGTTTCGATGATATCAGCTCCAGCATCTATATAAGCCTGATGTATGCCCGATATTATCTCAGGACGGGTTAGGTTAAGCAGATCATGATTTCCTTGAAGGAGGGTGGAGTGATTTTCAAGTATCTCTCCCCTGTAATCATCTTCCTTAAGACCAGCCTGTTGTATCTGAGTACCCATGGCACCATCCAGCACCAGTATCCGGGAAGTAAGAGCCTCCCTCAATTTTGTATATGACTTGCTATGCTTCATTTGGTAATCGTTTTCCATATCGTGCAAGGAAAACATCCATTGAGGGCAAAAGTTTTCTAATACGATACAGGTTTTCCAGTTTAATTGTACCAATCACGTACTTTGCTTCAGGGCCAGTATATTTTTCAATAATATCTTCAAACTCAAAATGCTCTAGATCAGTCACTTTCTGGTACCGCAAATAGATTTTCAAAGTTCTGTTACGAGTATAATTGGGAATCTTAAAGAAGTTCCTTTTCTTATACTCATATCTGTAATTATGTTTTCTGGCTGTAATATCGGAAAGAACAGCTGATCCTGTTGGGTGAGCACCTGCTCCCTTTCCAAACATAAACTGTTTATCGTAGAACTGCCCCTGGATAACCACTCCATTATACTCATCCTCAACATTATATATATAAGCATCAGGAGTAACCAGCCTTGGCATCACACAAAGTGAAAACCTATTCTCACTTAATTTCTCTACCTGAGCAACCAGCTTTATCCTGCTACCCTTTTCCTTTGCAAAAGCAACATCCCAGGAGTTTAAGTTGCTAATTCCAAAAGTAAATACCTCTTCTGGGTTTACATAAGCACCAATGGAATGTAAACTTAAAATAATCAGTTTGTACAGGGAGTCATATCCTTCTACATCAAATTTAGGATCACTCTCGGCAAAACCCAATTCCTGGGCTTTCTTAAGTGCCTCATCATAAGTCTGACCCTCCATAAATATTTTAGAAAGAATATAATTTGATGATCCATTGAGAATACCGGTTATGGACTGCAATAAATCATTGTCATAATATTCCTCAAGGTTCCTAATAACAGGAATGCTTCCACAGGCAGAGGCATCATAAAGAAGTGCTACATCTTCCTCCTCTTGTATAGTGATCAACTCTTCGAGATGATAAGCAAGCATCTTTTTATTACCCGACACCACACTTTTACCGCTTTTAAGCGACTGTTTAACAATATCATATGCCGCATCAGCGTCATCAATAAGTTCAACCACAAGGTTTATATCAGGATCATTTATAATATCCAAAGGGTTCAAGGATATCATTGATTTATCTACCGATCGTAATTTATTAGGATTCTTTACAACTATCCTTTTAATCTCAACATCTGCAGTTTGAATGTCCTGCAAAACCTGATACAATCCTTGTCCCACCACACCAAAGCCAAATAGTCCGATTGTTATTTTTCCGTTTACTTTCGATTTCATGTTTTCCCTATTTAATAAATGACCGAACTGCATTAGTAATTCCTTCTACCTCAAGAAGAAATCCATCATGTCCATAAAATGACGCTACCTCAACATATTTGGCTCCGGTAATACCATTGGCTATTCTCTTCTGGTCGGGTGTTGGGAAAAGAATATCTGAGCTAATACCCACAACCAGTGTTTTGGCCTTGATCATTGTCAGAGCTTTCTCCACCCCCCCTCTCCCACGACCAAGGTTCTGGGAATCGAGTGTCCCGGATAGAATAAAATAGGAATATGGACTAAATCTTCTCGCCAGTTTTTCTCCCTGATATCTTTGATAAGAGCAGACCTTATGTCCACCGAGCAGGTTCTGGTCTTCATCCTCCTGAGTTTTGTTATATGCATCACTTGTTCTGTAGCTTATAAGAGCTATACTCCTGGCTACTTTCATGCCGGCTATTCCAGCATTATTATTTGACTCTCCAAAACTGGAGTCAGCCTCCAAAGCCATTCTTTGCGACTCATTAAAAGCTATTCCCCATGGGCTTGCCACAGCATTTGTTGCTATAGGAATAAGAAACCTGAACAGCTCTGGCTCAGTAACAGCCCACTCTAATGCCTGCTGCCCTCCCAGTGAGCCTCCTGTTACCATATAAACTTCCTCTATTCCCAACCTCTTCCTAAGAAGCTGATGAGCTTTAACCATATCTCTTACACTCACCTGAGGGAAATCAGCATAAAAAAAATCTTGACTGTCTGGTTTTTTGGAGACTGGTCCGCTCGAACCATAGCATGATCCCAGAGTGTTGGCACATATCACAAAAAAACGGTCAGTATCAAAAAGCAATCCCGGGCCCACCGTTCCGGGCCACCAGGCCTCCACATCTGAATTGGCTGTGAGCGCATGACAAACCCAAATTACGTTTGTTCTTTCTTCATTCAATCCACCAAAGGAGTGGTAGGCAATATCAATACCACTCAATACACCCCCGCCTTCAAGCTCTATTGTATCATTAAAATGTTCTGTATTCATCAGGAAATCTATTTTCTTAAAGCCTGTTCAAAATCGGCAATAATATCATCAATATGTTCCAGCCCAACTGATACCCTGATTAAGCCGGGTAATACTCCTGCAGCTAATTGCTCCTCAGATGTAAGTTGCTGATGGGTTGATGCAGCCGGCTGTATAACCATAGTCCTTACATCCCCCACATTGGCAGTATGCTTAGCCAGCAATAAGGAATCTATCAGCTTCATACCATCTTTTTTACTTCCCTTCAGATCGAAGCTCAATACCGGTCCAAACCCATTCTTTAGATATTTCTTAGCGTTTTCATGATTCGGATCATTAGGCAAACCGGGATAAATAACTTTTTCAACAGAAGGATGAGCAGCTAACCATGTTGCTAACTTTAATGCATTTTCACAATGACGATCCATCCTTAGAGAAAGAGTTTCAAGACCTTGCAGTAATAAGTAAGCATTAAACGGGCTGAGCGATGGGCCAAAATCTCTTAATCCAATTCCGCGTGCCCTAACCAGAAAAGCTAACTCCCCAAATGATTCATGGAAATTAACTCCGTGATATTCAGGCGCCGGATCGGTAAACTGTGGAAACATCCCATTGCCCCAATCATAATTTCCACTATCAACGATTATGCCCGCAATAGAGGATCCATGTCCGCCAATCCATTTGGTACCCGACTCCACAATAACTGCTACACCATAATCAAATGGTCGGCACAGATATCCTCCACCGGCAAATGTGTTATCAACAATTAATGGAATATTGTGCTTTTGAGCCAGCTTGGCAAAAGCGTCAAAATCAGGAATAGCAAAACCCGGATTACTGATAGTCTCCATATAGAGAGCCCTGGTATTTTCGTCAATCAATCCCTCAAAATCCTCCACCTTATCGCTTAAAGCTATCCTGGATTCAATACCAAAATTTCTAAAACTATGCTTGAACTGAGAAACGGTTCCTCCATATAAAAAAGGAGATGAAACCAGGTTCTGACCCGGTTGCAGTAGATTTTGAATCGTAAGGAACTGGGCAGCATGCCCTGAAGCTACTGCCAAAGCACCAACACCATTCTCCAGAGCTGTTATCCTGGCCTCCAGCGACGCCACAGTGGGATTTGAAATTCTCGAATATATGTGTCCCTCAGCCTTCATTTCAAATAGATCTGCAGCGTACTGAGCATCCTTGAAAACGTAGGAAGCAGTCTGGTACAATGGGCTTGCACAGCTGTGTGTGTCCTGGTCTGTTTCCCGACCGGCATGAATTTGCAAAGTATCGAATTTATGGGCCATATCTTTTAATTTTTAATAGTAAATCATTTATAAAAGGTTAATTATGAGCTATAAAAGTAATTATTTCACCAGCAACCAGCACCTAGCACTTAAAGAACTCACTATGTATAGCCTGCAGAGCAGCGTTTCTATCTTCACGGTTTACCAGAAAGTAAACGGCTACCTTCGAGGCTCCGAAACTTGTTAGTCGGACATTAATTTTTTCTCTTGCCACCGCAGTAAATATTCTTGCAGCTACACCCGGCTCTTCCAGAACACCTTCTCCAACAGCTGCCAGCAGGGATAGATTATCTACATAATCTATTGCATCAATACCATGAATATCCATGTCTCTGGCCATTTCAGCAGCAGGTTTCAAATCCTTCTCATCCAGCAATAGACTAATAGCTACTTGTGTGGTTATTACCGACTTAATGTTGATCCGTTTCTTATCAAGTTCTGTTGTAACCCGCGCAAGAATACCGGGTTTAATACCTACGCCGGGCCCCCTTAAAGTAAGAGTTCCCAACTCATCGGTTGAGGTCACCGACTTAATAACCCTTGGGTCATAAACCGGATGATCCTCAATTATCGTAAATGGATTAAGCCCTCTGCTAACCTGCTTATAATTAAAAATCCTGATGGGTATACCGGCCAACTTCAGTGGCTCCACAGTCCGGGGATGAAGAATCTGTGCTCCAAAATATGACAATTCGGCTGCCTCCGTATAGCTGAGGTTTTCAATTTGTGTTGGATTATCCAGGATACCTGGATCACCACTCATATATCCGTCCACATCTTTCCAAACATCCAGAGAGTCGGCCTCCAGACATGCAGCGAAAACAGCAGCGGAATAATCACTTCCGCCTCGCCCAAATACTGTTACTTTTCCGTCTTCAGATAATCCAAAAAACCCGGGAACCACATAATTATTATTGGGTTGAAAGAAAGATTTCAAGTGGCCTGAAGATTTTGAAATATCAACCGAGGCATTATGATACTCACCATCAGTAATCAGACCAATATCTTCTGGCAAGGCCTCTGCAAAATTAAGGCCTGATTGATTCAAAAAGGCAGCCAGAACCAATGAACTAAATCTCTCTCCGTAACTCACAATCTCATCCTCCAAAAAATCAGGAACCTCCCCCATCAACCTGGCAGCTGTAAGCAATTCCTCAAGCTTCTCCATTCGCTTATCAAACTGACTTACAACATTGGCCTTGATACGCTCATCACTGAAGTGATTTTCAAATATGGGTTGGTACCTGAGCCTTAATTCTTTCACGAAATCATTTAAAGCCTGCTTACTTATTCCCGGATTCCTGATAAAGTTGAAGAAAATATCCGTCAAACCTTTAAAAGCAGAAACTACAAGTACAACAGGTTGATCATATTGTGAAACAACTTCCCTAACTTTATGTAAGCTGTCAGAATTGCGAAGGTTGGATCCTCCGATTTTGATAATTATTGCCATGAATTATGAAAAAGATAAGAGAAATTACCAGACTGTTTGGAAAAAGAGAAAAATAGGAGGTGGGGGTAAGACAACTTACCCCATTTGCATTAACATCCCGTATATTTGGGCGATAGAAAATAATGCAGTAAAATTTCTCATAGTGGGCACAAAGTTAGAAATTGTTTTATACTAGACAAATACTAATTTTATGGAATATTTTTTTTGAATATATCTCAACAAGTTTCTTTAATTTTTGTACTACTGCAAAAGCATAAAAACCATGATAATTGGAATACTAAAAGAGAACCCCGATGAACGCAGGGTAGCCATGCCTCCTGCAACGGTTGAAGCCCTTGTAAAAAAGAATGTAAAAGTTATAATTGAGCAGGATGCCGGCTCAGGTTCCTACCACTCCGATGAAGACTATAAAAACCATGCTGAAATAGTTAGCAGAAATGAGGTTTTAAAAAAATCTGATGTTTTGATCAGGATTTCTGCGCCAGAAGATGGAGATCTTGATAAGATGCGAGAGGGCCAGGTGCTCATAGGTGTCTTAAATCCTCTTGGTGAAGCTGAGCTCACACAGAAACTTCTAAAAAAGAAGATCACCTCTTTCAGTCTTGACATACTGCCAAGAACAACTAAAGCTCAGGCTATGGATATTTTATCCTCTATGGCCACAGCTACAGGTTATAAAGCTGTATTAGATTCAGCAATGCATTTACCCCACTTTTTTCCCATGTTCATGACAGCAGCAGGAACAATTGCTCCAGCTAAGGTTCTTGTGCTGGGAGCTGGAGTTGCCGGACTACAGGCTATTGCAACAGCGAGAAGACTGGGAGCCAGAGTTGAGGCATTTGATGTACGATCTGCTGTTAAGGAAGAAGTACAAAGTCTGGGGGCTAAATTCGTGGAAGTGGAAGGGGCATTAGAAGATGCAAAAGCCGGTGGTTATGGCATCGAGCAAACTGAAGAGTTTAAAGAACGTCAGCGGCAAACGATACATGAACATGCCTCAGCTGCTGATGTAATTATCACAACGGCCCAGATACCCGGGAGAAAAGCTCCGATCCTGATAAAAAAGGAAACTGTTGAAGCTATGAAGCCAGGCTCTGTTATTGTTGACCTTGCCTCATCAACAGGAGGGAATTGCGAACTGACAAAAAAAGCCAGTAACATTGAGCATAAAGGTGTTACAATATTGGGAAAGACCTCCTACCCTTCCACAATACCCACAGATGCATCAAAGATGTTTGGAAAAAACGTATTTAATTTTCTTAGCCTGATGATTAATGAGGATGGATCTCTAAACCTGGATTTTGAGGAAGAACTAATAAGAGAAAGTTGTGTTAGCCATCAAGGTGAATATATTAGCAAGCGTATCAAAGAGTTTTATCAAGAAAAATAATAAGTAATGGAAAATATACTGGAATTTATTTTCGTCAATAAAGAGGCTATTTTCATTATCGCCTTATCCATTTTATTGGGAATAGAAGTTATCTCACACGTACCAGCCATCCTTCACACACCCCTGATGTCCGGAGCAAATGCCATTCATGGGGTAGTAATTATTGGCGCAATTATCGTCATGGGACATGCCGATACAACTGTATCACTGATTCTTGGATTTTTAGCCGTAGTACTGGGCACATTGAATGTTGTAGGTGGCTTTGTGGTCACAGATCGTATGTTGGATATGTTTAAAAAGAAGCCTAAAAACGACTAGTCATGGATAAGATAATTCAAATCACAGATAGCCTGAAATTCACCATGGGCGACAGCATACTTGAGATAATTTATTTAATTGCTTCTATACTTTTCATTTTTGGATTAAAGATGTTAAGCCATCCCGAAACTGCCCGCCGAGGCAATATCCTGGCTGGGGTTGGTATGGTAATGGCAATTGTAGCCACTCTATTTTTACACCAAAAAGATGGTGAACCGATAGGTAACATCGGTCTGATTCTGCTTGCTATTGCCGTCGGAACGATTATTGGCTGGATGATTGCTGTTAAAGTTAAAATGACAGCCATGCCCCAACTCGTTTCCTTCTTCAATGGGATGGGTGGAGCAGCTGCAGCTTTGATATCCTTAATGGAGTTTCCGCATATCAGCGAAGCTCTTATCGAGAAAAGCGGGATGCTTAATGGTCATGCCATAGCTATCCTTCTTGGTTTAGTTATTGGTTCGGTTTCCTTTGCAGGTAGTATGATAGCTTTTGGTAAGCTTACCGGCAAGATTGGCGATCCCCACCTTAAATTCATGAGGGTTATTAACCTGATTTTCCTGGCTGGAATATTTGCATTTACAATATTTATCCTTGCTCAGGGAAATGTTAGTCCTAAAGAGATTACCTGGATGGCTTACTTACTGCTAGGTCTTTCATTAATTTATGGCATCACCTTTGTCATACCCATTGGTGGAGCCGACATGCCGGTAGTTATCAGCCTCTTGAACAGCTTCACTGGTGTTGCTGCCGCAATGGGTGGATTCCTTTACGATAATCAGGTAATGCTCACAGGAGGTATCCTCGTTGGATCAGCCGGGACCATTCTAACTGTTCTCATGTGTAAGGCAATGAACCGCTCTTTGTTGAATGTTATTATAGGTGCCTTTGGCGGCGGTGGTGCCTCGGCAGATAAAGAAGCCGGCTCTGTAAGAGAAATAACCCTCAGCGACGCCGCCGTTCTTCTAAGTTACTCGCAGAGAGTTGTTATCGTTCCCGGTTATGGTTTGGCCGTAGCACAAGCTCAGCATATTTGTCATGAAATGGAAAATATGCTCGAGAAAAAAGGCGTTGATGTACGCTATGCCATCCATCCTGTAGCCGGTCGTATGCCTGGCCACATGAATGTGCTAATGGCAGAAGCTGATGTCTCATATGAAAAACTTATCGAAAGTGATGATATAAATCCTGATTTACCCAATACCGATGTTGTTATAGTTATTGGGGCTAATGATGTAGTTAATCCAGCTGCTAAGGACGATCCGGGTAGCCCCATCTATGGCATGCCTGTAGTAGAAGTGTGGGAAGCAAAAAATATCATCGTGATGAAGCGCGGAATGGGTAAAGGATACGCTGCAATTGAGAACTTCCTCTTTTACAACGACAAAACCAGGATGCTCTTTGGCAATGCAAAAGACAGTATCCAGGCATTAATCGGAGAAATAAAAAATCTGTAGGGACGGGGGCCTTGTGCCCGTCCGTTATTGAAAATGGTAATCGTAGGGACGGGGCCTTATCTAAAGCCAACAAGTTTTCCATTTTTTTCGTCCCACAGCCTTAGTTTAAATGATTTTAAACTTTCAATTAAACTTATGGGCTTAATATCGTTAAATAAATCATTGTCCCTGTGGCATTCCTCAAGTTTATAATTGGGAATCCTTGGGCTTAGATGGTGCACGTGGTGAAAACCAATATTACCGGAAAACCATTGCAACACTCTTGGAAGTTTATAGAACGAACTTCCATTTAGTGCAACAGTTGGATAGTCCCATTCATCTTCGCGATACCAATGCACATCTTCAAACTGATGCTGCATATAAAATAGCCAGGTGCCAAGTACGGCCGAAACATGTAATATAGGTAGGTAAATGATTATAAATGTTTTAAAACTTATAAGGAGACTAACACCAGTAATAATAAACGCCAAAACCAAACTAGTCATCAAAATATTCAATTTTTCCTTATTGTCGCTATGCTTTGAAAACAGCCTGTTTTGCAGAATAAAAAGATAGGGAGCACCAATACCCAGAAGCATTAGAGGGTGTCTATACATCCTATAAGACCGTTGTTGACCCTTTGAGGCAGCATTATACTCGTCAAGAGTCATTGTTTTAACATCCCCTATTCCACGTTGATCGAGGTTTCCAACGGTTGAATGGTGCTTATTGTGACTACGTTGCCACTTAAGATATCCGGTGAGAGTGAATAAACCTGTGAAAAAACCGGTGATAGCGTTAGCTCTGGGCGATTTAAAAAATGCCCTATGCCCACAATCATGAAAGATTATGAATATCCTGGTCATAAAACCTGTAGCAGGAATCACTAAAGCAATGGTAATCCAATAAGATATCTCCAGACTATAATACATCAAAATCAGGATACCAAAATAAGGAACTATGGAATTAACCAATTGCCATATGCTTTTCTTTGTATCAGGAAAATTATATTTGGATACAACATCCATCCAATTATCTTGACCACTGTTGCTTGTTGTATGTGCCCCTTTGTCAGTCATTTCCCTTAGTTTTTTCTAAAGTTACGATAATTTTAGGGCAGAAAAAGAAAAACCGTAGGGACGGGCACAAGGCCCCCGTCCCTACGATTTTTGTTCTAATGTTTCAAAATACCCAGTGTTCTTTCCTTCTTCCAATCTCCTCTGGTGAAATCGGGGAATTTAACAGGGATACTTCCTAATTCAACGGAAATCTCAGATAAGGGCCCTACAACACTCCATGAGGCTGCATCATAAACATCCATATCCAAGGGGAGTCCTTTATTCAGGTTATCCACCAAGCGATACATCTCAACAAAATCCATCCCACCATGGCCGCCATAAAGCTCAATTTCTTTCTTCAGACGATCCCAAATCGGGTGATTGTATTTGTCGCGCATCTCTTTATAATCAGCATCATTTAGCCAGACATGACCTTTTTCTTCGATAGAAAGTTTTGAAGGATAACCTTCATGATACCCCTTTGTCCCGGCCAAACAATTCTTTCGTGAATAAGGCCTGGGAGTGACCACATCATGATAAAGATGAATCATCTTCCCTTTGGCCGTTTTGATCAATGAGGTATTCATATCACCATGTTTGAAATTATCCCTGTCATAAAACTCGTTATCCGACTTAACAGTTTTTGAATGCTCCTTTAATGACGATGCAGGAGAGCTCATTGAGGTAAGGAACTCAAAACGATCGCCTCTGTCTATATTAAGATACTGAGCAACAGGCCCTAAACCGTGTGTTGAATATAAATTACCATCCCTTTTAACATGATGACGAATCCTCCACTTATCGTAATAGGAATTACCAAAAAGCATGCTACGTAGATTGTGGATATATGCAGCCTCAGCATAGGTAGTAGTACCAAACACACCCTCCTGAACCATATTCAGAATCCAAAGCTCCTCATTCCCATAACAACAGTTTTCAAGCATCATGCAGTTCCTCTGCATTTCCTCAGCAGTATTTACCAGCTTCCAGGTATCATCAACAGTAAAAGCAGCCGGCACCTCAGTTGCTACATGCTTGCCTTTTTGCATCGCATAGAGGCACATTGGAACATGTTCTTTCCAATTGGTGAAAACAAGGACAAGATCAAGATCATCTCTTTCCACAAGCTTTTTCCATGAGTCGGCTTTACCTTTATAAACAGTAGGGTTATGACCATTCTTCTTCATCCTGTCATAAACCTTATCAGCCCTATCTTCCCTTATATCACATATTGCTACCACCTTAGCTTTATCAGGCGACATAACTTCAATATGACCCGACATACCAGACCCTCTGTTTCCAAGTCCTATAATTCCAACCCTAACCTGTTTGATAGGATCTACTGTAAGACCCATCACAGATTTTCCTGAGTTTGCTGGAGTCCTTGCAAGGCGCTCAAGTATTTCTTCCGGATCAGGGTTTCTCATTCCCATTCCCATACCAGGGATTCCCATAAATGCACCGGTCAGTGCCGAGATTCTTAAAAACGATCGTCTATCGAGAGGTTTTTTCATTTTAGTTTATTTTGATTTGACAAGCATAAGAGACGGCTAATTTAAGCCATATATTTGGCTCAGGCAACAACCCTCCTCATGCTTTTATTATCTTTGCTTGATTTTTTTTGATTAAGCAGCCTAAGAACCATGGAATATCGAACTTTAGGAAAAACGGGGCTAAGCATTTCCACACTCAGCTTTGGTGCCTCCTCCCTTGGTGGAGTTTTTCACGAAATAAGAGAAAAGGAAGGAATCAGAGCAACTATTGAAGCAATAGAAGGTGGGATAAACCTTATCGATGTTTCTCCCTATTATGGATTCACGAAAGCAGAAACGGTACTGGGGAAAGCCCTCAGGGAAATTCCGCGTGATAAATATTACCTGTCGACGAAAGTTGGTCGTTATGGCAAAAATGGAGTAAAAAGCTGGGATTACTCTGCTAAAAGATCAGTGCAAAGCGTGAGTGAGAGCATGGATCGACTAGGTGTTGATTATATCGACCTTATAAATTGTCATGACATTGAATTCAGCGACCTCCAACAGATAATTCAGGAAACACTGCCCGCCCTTCATGAACTCAAACAAAAAGGATTGGTAGGTCATGTTGGTATAACAGGACTGCCTTTGGATTTGCTGCACTACGTGGTTGAAAACACCGAGCCGGGAACCGTAGAAACAATATTAAACTTCTGTCATTATTGCCTGAATGATGATGCACTGGCAGACGAGCTTGATTTCTATGAGGAAAAAGGAATTGGCATTATCAATGCATCACCCTTAAGCATGGGCCTGCTGAGTGAAAGAGGCGCTCCTGACTGGCATCCGGCATCCCCGGCTATAATAAATGCATGTAAAAAGGCAGCTCTGCATTGCAAAGGGAAGAATTACAGAATTGAACAACTCGCAGTAAAATACGCCGTGAATAACAAGCTGATTACCACAACCTTGGTTAGTACATCAAATCCCGAAAACATTAAAAAGAATATAAGTTTGGTAGAAGAAGAACTTAATGAAGAACTCCTGGCTGAGACACTTGATATTTTAAAGCCGATCCACAGGGAAAGCTGGGAAAATAGCTAGGAAAAGTTGAATATTAATCCATACCCTTATCTTTGAGTATATCATTTGAATCTATTCTATAAAAAATGTTGGTTAAACTGGACAATATAAGTTTCGGCTACGATTCAGGAAAAGTTGTCGAAAATGTAAATTTCGAAATCAATAAAGGAGATTTTATCGGAATGATCGGCCCGAATGGAGGAGGAAAATCAACTTTAATAAAATTAATAATGGGGCTCATTGAGCCTTGGAGCGGAAGTATAATTTTTGGGAAAGATGAATCAGGTAAAAAAATCAAAACAGGTTATTTACCTCAATATCATGAATTCGATCACAGATTTCCAATTAGCATAAAGGAGGTTATCCTATCCGGATTATTAAAAAAGGGTGAAACTTTCACCAGATTCTCAAAAGCCGACAGGCACAGGGCCATGGAAGTTGCAGCTCAACTCGGCATTCGCGATATTATGTACAAAAGCATTGGTGATCTGTCGGGAGGCCAGATGCAGAGAGCATTTCTTGGAAGAGCAATAATTTCAAATCCTGATTTACTGGTCCTTGATGAGCCGGTAACATATGTCGACAGTAAATTTGAGGTTGAACTCTATTCTTTACTCGAGGAACTGAACAAAAAAACCGCAATATTATTAGTTAGCCACGACCTTGGTCAAATAACATCCACGGTAAAAACAATAGCCTGTGTTAATGTCCATCTTCATTACCATCTTTCAAATTTGATTACAGAAAAAATTCTGGCAACCTATAATTGCCCGGTTGAGCTTATAACCCATGGGAGGGTTCCACACAGGGTTTTAAAAGACCATTAGAACTATGATGGAACTATTTAAGTATACGTTTTTCAATCACGCTATCCTGGCCGCAATTTTAGGAAGTATCACCTGTGGAATAATTGGCACTTATGTCGTTACACGCCGACTGGTTTTCATTGCCGGAGGTATTACTCATGCTTCTTTTGGTGGCCTTGGGCTCGGTTTTTTCCTTGGTTTCAACCCCTTATTTGGAGCCGGAATTTTTGCAGCCCTCACAGCAGTGGCCGTTGAGACTATCAGCGGGAAGAAGAAAATACGGGAAGATAGTGCTATTGCTATGGCTTGGTCTTTTGGGATGGCTGTTGGGATAATCTTCATATTCCTTAGCCCCGGTTATGCTCCAAATCTGATGAGCTACCTTTTTGGATCAATCCTCACTGTAACTAATGGCGACCTATGGATAATGCTGGGACTGGCATTTATGGTAATTTTGGTATTCATTCTCTTATTCAACAACATAAAATTTATTTCTTTTGATGAGGAATATGCTAAATCCGGGGGAGCACCTGTAAGGTTTATAAAATATCTTTTGATTATTCTGGTTGCTTTAACCTGCGTCCTCTATATCAAAGTAGCCGGAATAATCCTCGTACTCTCATTGCTTACCATTCCCCAAAATATGGCTCTTCTTTTCAGTCGCAAACTGAATAAAATAATTTTCATGTCTATTATTTTTGGATTGACAGGGTCCCTGGCAGGCTTATTTTTGTCCTACTTTCTGGACATTCCATCAGGAGCTTCTATTATTTTCTCATTGGTAATTCTTTATATTTCAGCCCTTATCATTCAAAGAATCAGCTTGTCCCTCAAAAGAAATTCTTAAAAAATGTGAAAATCCTTCTTGGTAAAGATTTAATTATTTGCATATCCTATCAGTAATACTAATTTTACACACCCATTTTTTGTCACCAAGTAAACCTCTTGTCTTTGTAGGAGTCAAATAGTTAAACGTTATTTTATGAGCTCATTGTGCGGTAGATTCTTTGCGGGAATTGGAGTAATCATGGTGGTTTTCTTAGCCTCATGCGAAACAGAATTTCAGGTTAATGCTGAAAATCAGGAGGTTCCCATAATATATTGTGTCTTGAACAATGGTTCATCTACACAATATCTCAAACTGAACAAGACATACCTTATTAATAAGCCTGCCTTCAGCAATCCGCCACATCAGGATAGTGTATATTTTCAAGGAAATATTCAGGTTGTACTGGAAAAATGGGATAACGAAAAGGTTTCTGAGATCTTTATTTTTGAACCGACCAGTGAATTCCCCAAGGACACAGGGTTTTTCCCAATTGATAACAACATTATTTATAAAACTGAGGCTATAATTAAACCGGAGACAAAATACAGTCTGAGTATCTATCTCGAAAATAAGGAGAAGATAGTCTATGCTGAAACTACCTCCATGGGTGCTTTAAAGGTTATCGATCCCCTGGATATCCCAGAGAGAAAAGTGAGTCTTAATGTTGGTCAGAATTATTCATGTAGCTGGAAGCCCGTTGATAATGCAGGTATTTATCAGGTCATTATAAATTTTCAATACATGGAATATGAAGGCACAGACTCAATCCAAAGAACAATGGTCTGGCCTCAGACTTTCACTTCTCCTCTAACAAATGCCGAGACTCTTAGTAAGGACATTAGTGGATCAAGGTTTTTTTACATAGTAAATGAGAAATTAAAAGTGCAACCTGGAATTACGCGAAGGGCACAAGGAATAGATTTTGTTATCCTAAGCGGAGGCGAGGAGATTAAGTTTTATATCGAATCCACAGCTCCTTCAGATGGAGCATTAATGGAAAAACCAATATATACAAATATCACTAACGGCCTGGGTGTATTCAGCACCGTATCCAAAGCTGAGATCTCAATGCTCCAACTTGGATCAGTAACTATCGATTCATTAGCCTATGGACAAAAGACAAATGAATTGGGATTCCTCGACCATAATGGTCTTAGGCTTGATTAATTAATGAAAGATGGTATTGGAAAAGACATTATGATGAAAAGAAAAACATTTAAAGAAATACTATTTCTCCCCCTTGCACTAATATTGATTTTGATAACTGCATGCGATCCAGTGGACCCAGATCCCGGGGGAGGCACTGGAATTGATCCTGTTATAACACCAACCGGAACACTTGAAGTGGAATTTAGGATACCCGGATCATGGCTTCCTCCCAACAGGGTTTTCAGAGCAGATCTGAGCCTGGCCTTCGATGCCGAAAGCTTGTATCAGGGAAATTTCATGAATGTGGCTAATGTCTATAATAGCAAATTGATCTACCAGTTTAAGCTGGAGCCTGGCTTCTATTACTATAAAGCAGGGATCATTTGCGTTGCCCAGGGGGACTCATGTTCTGCAGCTGGTTTTCCAGGCGGTCAGAATGGCATGAAATGGGCTATCGGAACGGCCGCAGTTTATGAGAATGAGATTGCACATGTTGTACCACAATTCACACAATAAGTGACGAGTGAAGGTTGACGGTTGACGGTGACGAGTGAAAAAATTAAAATAATCCTGATGAAACGCTATACATACTTTTTGGTTTTCGGAATAATATTTATTGCTTCAAGTCTTACTTTTTGCGAAAAGAAGGCACCTGTTGCTGGCCCTCCGGAAGCTAAATTCGTTGTTAGTCCTGAGAATGGAAAAACTACAACAAGCTTTAGTTTCAACACAGCAGGAACTACTAATCCCGGTCTTGAAAACCCTGAATTATTCTTCAGATGGGATTGGGATGGTGATGGTGTATGGGATACTCACTTCTCAAAATCCCGTGAATACACCAACCGATATTATACTCCCGGTGATTTTATCGCCCAGATGGAAGTAAGGAATGTATCAGGATTGATGGATACTATTTCAACCCCAATAAGTGTAACCAGGGGTAATAGTGCCCCATTCCTTTCATTTAAAGTTGATCCACAGCTTGGACATATCAGAACCAACTTCGTTTTTGACGCCTCAGATACTTATGATGATGAAGACTCCCTCAGCAGTTTGCAATTTAGATGGGACTGGGAAGGTAATGGAGTTTATGACACACAATATTCAAATAATACTATTGTAGAACACACTTTTGAGCAAGCAGACATATACCGCGTCGTTGTGCAGGTTACTGATCCATGGGGGATGACAGCCAAAACAAATAAGCTGATTAATGTTTCCAACTTAAACCCATTGCTGGTAGTTGATTTCACCTGGAATCCAGAGAATGGAACAACATCAGATATTATCACTCTGGATGCCAGTACAAGTTATGATCCTGAAGATCCCTCTAACACCTTCCAATACAGATGGGATTTTGAAAACGATGGTTTCTATGATACTGAATGGTTAGACAGTCCAAGCATTGAAAAAACATTCAAGGAGGAAGGTGAAAGAGAAATAATGCTGCAGGTAATGGATCAATATGGATTAATAAAAAATACAACTAAGGAGTTATTTATTTACCATTCGAATCAGCCTCCTACAGCAGAATTTGAAGTAGCCACATTTTACGGTAACCTCACCACAGAATTCTATTTCGACGCTGAAGAGGTTCGTGATGACGAAGATTACTATAATATTCTTGAAGTTCGTTGGGATTTCGAAAACGATGGAGTTTATGATACTGACTTCAGTATGACCAAAACTGCAACTCATTTCTATGGAGTTGAAGGCGAATTTATCGTAAGCATGCAGGTTAAAGACTCAGGAGGATTGACAGCAACAATAAGTAAAGTCATTTATATTTCATCAGGAACTAATCAAACTGATTATGTCCTCGATAAGGACAGAGGCACAATGTATGGAGCCGTTAAAATCGGTAACCAGTGGTGGACAAATGAAAATGTTGATGCTACCGGTGGACGTACCTGCTATAGAAATAGTACAGCAAACTGTGAAACATATGGAGGCTTATACACCTGGTCAACAGCAATGAATAATAGCATCAGTCCAAAAGCTCAGGGTATCTGTCCTGATGGTTGGCATATACCTACTACAGATGAGTGGGACGTATTATTCTCCTACCTTGGAGAAGAAAATGCCAGGGCAGAATTGGAAGTGGGAGGATCAAGCGATTTCAGAATGCTTTATGCCGGACAAATAAACTCCGCTGGATCTTCAGAATATATGGGATCTGTGGTTAATTTCTGGGCTTCAAGCAAGCTAACAGGAAGTAACGCATGGTCATACTCAATGCAAGCAGGTAAAGATGAGGTTTGGAAAATCACCCTTGGACAGAGCTATAAGATCAGTGTACGTTGTATTAAGAATTAAGAACTAGGATCAAGCATCTATCTTATTTCCCCTTTTCCTGATTTCCCGAAGCGTTGCTGATTGAAGTAGGCCCAGTACATCATTACTACAACCACAATAACTGCTACATATGCACCTACAGGAATTATAGGTGCACCACCACCTGCATAAGAGTGCATCCCACCAAGAAAGTAGTTAACTCCAAAGTAAGTCATGATAACTGAACTGAAAGCTAGAAGTGAGCCAAGGTTGAAAGCGAATGGGGAACTCATACCTTTCATATTGTGCATATGTACAACAAAGGTATAAACCAAAATAGTTATCAGGCACCAGGTCTCTTTTGGATCCCAGCCCCAGTATCTCCCCCAGGCTTCATTAGCCCAGATAGCACCAAGAAAACAACCAATGGTAATAAGATACAACCCAACAATAATGACAATTTGATTCAATTTAGTCAGGTGAAGTATGTTACTATCAATG
>CAYXQX010000022.1:0-18394 GCA_964467485.1 uncultured Porphyromonadaceae bacterium
ATGAGGATATGCAAGGAGTGCCATTTGTTGGTAGATCCGGACAATTGCTCGACAAAATACTTGCTGCCTGTGGTTTTACCCGGGAGGAACATGTTTATATTACTAATATTGTCAAGTGCCGCCCACCCGGAAACCGGGATCCAAAACCAGAAGAACGTAATGCCTGCCTGCCTTACCTGCACCAGCAGATTAAGATTATTCAGCCTAAAATCATTATTCTGCTCGGGGCAACAGCACTGAAAGGTCTAATTGATCCAAATGCCCGTATCACCCGTGTTCGGGGAGAATGGATGGAATGGGAGAATCACCTTATAATGCCAACCTACCACCCTTCAGCTCTACTAAGAAATACAGACCAAAAAAAAGACGCTTGGGAGGATTTTAAAAAAGTGTATTACAAATACAGGGAAATAGTTGATCCCCAACACAGCTCACCACGAATTGACTCTTAATTGAAATTTAAAAAGCTCACTAAATAATCAACATGGCATCTCCATACGTACCAAAACGGTATTTTTCCTTAATTGCCGTTTGGTAAGCTGACATGAGCAGATCATACCCTGTGAAGGCAGCAACCATCATAACGAGGGTAGTCAGGGGTAAATGGAAATTGCTAATCATTGAATCTGCAACACTGAATTCATAAGGCGGAAACAGAAATTTGTTTGTCCATCCTGAAAATGGTTTCAGCATTCCCTGGGTTGATACCGAACTCTCTAATGTCCGCATTGTGGTTGTTCCAACAGCACACACCTTATGTTTGCCTACCTTGGCCAGGTTAACCATCCGGGCAGCCTGATCGGTGATGATAATTGGTTCAGAGTCCATTTTATGCTTGGTAAGATCCTCAACATCGACAGAACGGAAATTACCCAAACCAACATGAAGAGTAACATAGGAGAAGTTAATTCCTTTAATTTCAAGCCTTTTCAGCAACTCCCGGCTGAAATGCATCCCTGCCGTTGGAGCCGCTATAGCTCCTTCATGCTTGGCATAAACAGTTTGATATCTTTCCTTATCTTCAGGCTCTACCTGGCGGTTAATGAATTTTGGTAATGGCGTTTCTCCAAGAGTGTATAGAGTTTTCTTGAATTCCTCGTAAGGTCCATCATACAAAAATCTCAGTGTTCTGCCTCTGGAGGTTGTATTGTCAATAACTTCAGCAACCAGCATCTCCTCTTCACCGAAATATAATTTATTCCCAATTCTGATTTTTCTTGCCGGATCAACCAGCACATCCCACAACCTTTGATCCTGATTTAATTCCCTGAGAAGAAAAACTTCAATTTCTGCCCCGGTTTTCTCTTTGTTTCCCCTAAGTCTGGCAGGAAAAACCTTGGTGTCGTTAAACACCATATTGTCTCCGTCATCGAAATAATTGATCACATCTTTAAACTCCTTGTGATCAATTTTTCCGGTACTCTTATTAACAACCATCAGTCTGGATTCATCCCTGATTTTTGATGGATGAAGTGCAATAAGCTCCTCTGGCAGATTAAATTTGAACTTGGATAACTTCATGAAATATTTTATGTATTTGTGTTCCTGTATGGATGTGCCTTATACGCAGCAATTCTCGATTTGTTACGTTTGGCTTAAAATTTTGTGGAATTCTTCTAGTTCCATGGCCTGGTCAAGTTTCAAGTCCCCTATTCTTGTGCGAATCAGACCGATCAATTGTCCCCCTGAATCGAGTTTTTTACCCAGATCCCTGGCGAAAGCTCTGATATAAGTTCCTTTACTGCAGCTTACTCTGATTTTAAGATCGGGACTCTGCCAGCGCAATAACTCCAATTCACTTAATACTATACTACGGGATTCCAGTACAATATTATCACCCTTCCTGGCATGATCATAGGCTCTTACTCCGCTCAGTTTCTTGGCCGAAAAGAGGGGTGGTTCCTGCATCTGAGATCCATGGAAACCTGCCAATGCATCCTGAATTTTATCCTGATTTATATGATCTGTCGGGTAAGTACTGTTTACCAGAGTCTCCAGATCAAAAGAAGGTGTGGTTGACCCAAGCCGTATGTCAGCAATGTATTCTTTATCAAGTCCTTGAAAAGCTTCTAGCTTCTTGGTAAATTTGCCTGTGCAAATAATCATTAAGCCGCTGGCCAAGGGATCAAGAGTTCCTGCATGACCAACTTTTATTTTTTTGATCTTGTATTTATGGATCAAAGAATACCTGATCTTTTTGACGAGATCAAAAGAGGTCCAACCAAGCGGTTTATTCAACAACAGGATTTGCCCGGATTGCCAAAAATCAACAGGCGAAGCATGCGCTTCGATAATATTTATTTTATAAATATTTTCTTTATGCAAATATGCCAGTTGAGATAGCAATCAGGCCTATTATCAGGCAATATACAGCAAACCAGATCAGCTTTCCTTTTTTAACAATATTTATCATCCAGGAACAAGCAAACCAACCCGAGATGAAGGCTGCCAGAAAACCGATCAGTAAAGGAATTGTGCCAATTACAGTTGATGTCATTCCGAAATCAAGGTCTTTAAGTTTCATCAAATTTGCACCAATGATGGGGATAAGGACCATGAGAAAAGAGAACTGGGCTACATCTTTCTTTTTTCTTCCTAATAGTAGGCCGGTGGCTATTGTTGCACCGGATCTTGATATTCCGGGAAGAGTAGCAAATGTTTGAGCAATACCCATTAACAGAGCAGAACCATATCCAATTTCCCCCTGCTTAACCTTGTCTTGCAGAAAATGGGCCAAGCCTAGAAGTAATGCAGTTATTAATAGCATAATACCTACGAAAACAATCCTCCCGGTGAAAAAGCTCTCAATATATTCTTCAAGGAAAAGTCCTACGATCAGAACAGGAATCATTGAGACGATAATTTTCAGCACGTATTGAGTTTCATCATTCCATTTAAATTGAAAACTACCTCTAATAAGATTCCATACTTCCTTGAAAAAGACAACAATAGTTGATAGTACAGTTGCACCATGGACGACAACAGTGAAGGTGATGTCGTTAGCAGCTTCAACATTTAGCAGAGCCTTTCCCAACTCCAGATGTCCGGAGCTGGAAACGGGTAAAAACTCCGTTAAACCCTGGACAATGCCAAGGATAAGGGCTTCAAACCAATTCATATGAAATAATTAATCAGTTTTTTTCTTTGGCTTCCACATGATTGCAAAGCCCTCAATAATAAACCCGGCTAGTACTACAATAGGCGCTATAGTTATTCTTCTGATGCTGAATACTTCGGGGTTAAACACATTCGGGTCGTCCGATTTGCCTCCGGCCATCAGGATAAAACCAAGAATTATCACAACTAAGCCAATAATAAGCAGCCGATAATTCATTGGGCCAAAAACAAAACCCATTTGTTCTTTTGTATCTTTTTCTACCTTTTTTACCATTATATCTTTTCTTATTCGTTGTTTACTGATCGGGCACAAGGCCCCGTCCCTACAATTTATTTCACTTATTTCTTATTTACGCTTTTCTGTTTTAAAAGTAAAGTTTATCCTGGTCAATCCTCAAATACTTATTTACTGCTAACAATGTTGATAACCATGAGAGGAGTATTCCGATCGCAAATATACTGAACAACAATATCCCAAGTGTGCCCAAATCAGTGAATCCTACAATATCCGGCATTTCCCTTTGAGCCAGAAATACTACCACAAGAAGCATTATGCTTGCTATTACTGAGCCTAATATACCGTGCATTACACCACTATATATAAACGGTCTTCGAACAAAACTGCTGGTAGCTCCAACCAAGAGCATGGTTTTAATAATGAATCGCTTACTATAAAACAGGAGCCGGATGGTGTTGTTAAACAGAGCTATCGAAATAAAGAACAGAAAGGCACTAAAAACCAGTATTATGAGACTCATGGTTCTAACGTTTTCATTAACGAGATGCACCAGTGATTCCTGATAAAAAACTTCTTTGACCTGAGGGTGATTTAAAAACTCTTTTTCAATTAGTGCAATACTATCGGGGTTTGCATAAGCAGCATTAAGCTTCAGATCGATAGAAGGTAAAAGGGGATTATATCCAAGAAAGTCGAGAAAATTTTCCCCAAGCTCAACCTGGAGCTCTTCGGCAGCTTGTTCCGGAGTTATATATTTGGTTTCCTTAACAAATTCGCTAGCATCAAAAGACCGTTGAATCTGTATGATATCTGCTTCGCGGGTTGATTCCTTGAGGATAACTGAGAACCCTATATTTTCCTTAACGAAATCACCCAGCTTCTTTGTATTCAGCACCAAAAGGCCGAGCAGACTAAGGAGAAAGAGAACCAATGAAATGCTCACAACAGTAGTTGCATATGAACTTCTTAGTTTACGGGTTGTGGTGCGTACTTCACCTTTCTTCATATTCCATTGGAAATTAGGACAACAAAGATACAAAGAAAAGCGTTTGGGCATAAATGCTTTTGGAAAATGTTAAATTTATGCACAAAAAGCAGATGGTTTGGGTATTATAGAAAATCAGGGAATTAAAGGAACCATATACTCCTATGTTGGGGTTGCTGTTGGTTTTGTTACTGCAGGTATATTGATGCCCAATCTTCTGGATCAGGATGAGATTGGTGTGCTGGAGATGCTTGTTACCTGGGCATCCATTTTTGCAACACTTGCAACACTGGGAATTAATAGCGTCAGCAACCGGCTATTTCCATATTTCAGAAACCCAAAAACTAATCATAATGGGTATTTTTCAATCTTATCCATTGTGTTGGTGCTTGGATTAACATTATCCATTGGCCTTTTTCTGATTCTAAAACCGCTAATTATCAGGGATAGTCTTGATGACTCCCAGCTTTTTATAAATTATATCGATTTAATTATTCCCTTGATGATTTTCACCGCTGTTTTTATGGTGGTGGATATTTATTATGCAGTTCTGTATAATGCCGTTAAGGGCCTGTTTTTGAAAGACTTTCTGCAGCGCTTATTTGTGCTGGCTGTTCTCTTGGTTTTTTATTTTAAAGTTTTTGATTTTTCCGGATTGGTGATGGCCTATGTTGGAGCATTATCATTACCCGGTATCCTGATTTTAATGTCCCTTACCCGCGACGGGGAATTTGTATTTAAGTCACCGAGAGCTGTACTCACATCAGATCTGACTAAAAGCATGGCGAGTGTTGCAGTATTTGGGATAGCAGTTACTTTTGGAAATAGTTTAATACAATATGTTGATCGAATAATGATCAATAGTATATTGGGAGTTGCTGATGTTGGATTCTATCGGGTTATGTTTTTTTACGGTACTCTTGTTATAATCCCCCTTCGCCCACTATCAAAGATATCTGCTGTTGTTGTGGCTCAGTCGTGGAAAGACAATAAAAAAGAAGAAGTTTTGTCGGTTTACAGGAAGAGCACCATTGATCAACTTCTTGTAGGCCTACTTGTTTTTGTTGGGATTTGGGGGAATATTGATAACGTTCTTCACATGATTCCTGATGAGTATGGCGGGGGAAAATTTGTTGTATTCTTTATTGGATTATCTAATGTGTTCGTTATGGCTGCCGGGGTGAGCGGTGCAATAATAAGCACAAGTCCTCGCTATAAAGTCTTGACAGTTTTTATTGTGATTTTTGGACTATTGGTAGTTGCCACAAACCTCATTTTTATTAAGTTATTTGGAATTGTTGGCGCGGCGGCTGCATCTGCAATTTCGGTTTTTGCTTATAGCTTAATGAGGGTGATTTTTCTTATGAAAAGGTATAAGATGCAGCCATTTTCGTTACGTCATTTAGTGATATTATTTATAGGAGTTGGAGTCTATTTGCTATCTATGCTTATTCCTGATTTATATAATGAAAACAGCAAATATCTTACATTAGCATTGGATATTATTGTTAGAAGTGGCATGATCACTATAGTTTACGTTGGTCTGGTATATTTATTTAAATTATCTCCCGATCTTGAGCGTTTTGTCGGGAAGCTTGTGAAAAGGATACGTTCCTGATTCAAGTCGATAATCTGAGTGAAATACTATCTTTGTTTCGCTAAATACTTATAGTTTTGAAAGAATCACTGGTATTAATTGGAGGTGGAGGGCATTGCAAATCCTGCATAGATGTTATCGAAAGTGAAAAGCGCTTTGAGATAGCCGGCATATTGGATATCCCGGAGAATAAGGGCCAGGTAATATCAGGGTATCCGATTATAGGTATTGATGAAGATATTCCGGCTTTAGCCAAAAAGCACATGAGTTTTTTTATCACCATGGGTCATATTAAATCTCCTGATTTTAGAATAAGGATGTTTACTTATTTAGAAAGTCTGGGAGTTAGGATTCCGGTAATTATTTCACCTTTGGCTTATGTTTCCTCCTCAGCTCAAATTGGGAAGGGGACGATTGTTATGCATCATTCGCTGGTTAATGCAGAAGCCAGGGTAGGGGTAAACTGTATATTAAATACCGGGGCTCTTATCGAGCATGAGACAATCGTTGGAGATCACAGCCATATTTCAACCAGAGCAATTCTCAATGGCCAATGCTCAGTTGGATCACGATCATTTATAGGTAGTAGCACCGTTTTAGCTAATAATATAAATGTAAGTGATGATTGCATCGTTTCGGCGGGATCTCTTGTTTTGAGATCATTGGAAAAGGCAGGTACTTATATTGGGAACCCTTTACGCAAAATAAAATGAGCGAAGGAGTTTTCATAATAGCTGAGGCGGGTGTTAATCACAATGGAAGTGTTGATTTGGCCAAGAAGTTAATTGAGGCTGCTGCTGAGGCTGGTGCCGATGCAGTTAAATTCCAGTCCTTTAAGGCTACTTTGTTGGTTAGTAAGAATACTCCTAAGGCTGAATATCAGAAGAACCAGGAAAACTTGGGTGAGGGACAGCTGGAGATGCTTAAGAGGCTGCAGCTTGATGAAGCTGCCCATATAGAATTAATCAAGCATGCTGACGAAATGGGGATTATGTTTATGTCAACCCCATTTGATCACGATAGCATTGAGCTGCTCAATAAGTTGGAATTGAAAGTATTTAAGATTGGCTCAGGTGATTTGACCAATGTTCCATATTTACGCCATATTGCCAGCTTAAATAAAACAGTAATTCTAAGCACGGGAATGGCGGATATGGAGGAAGTAAGACAGTCGGTTCAAGTATTACTTGAAGCCGGAATGTCAATTCAGGATATCACACTATTGCATACTAATACAGACTACCCTACCAATTATTCTGATGTTAATTTATTGGCTATGAATAGCTTGGCTCGATATTTTGGTACAAGGGTAGGCTATTCAGATCATACCAGAGGTATAGAGGTTCCGGTAGCGGCTGTAGCTCTTGGAGCCAGGGTGATAGAGAAACATTTCACTCTAAGTAGGGATATGCAAGGACCCGACCACAAAGCGAGTCTTGAGCCAGATGAGCTGAAGGCAATGGTTCGGTCAATAAGAAATGTTGAGGCAGCTATGGGTGATGGGGTGAAAAAACCAAGCATTAGTGAATCGAAAAATATTGTTGCGGCAAGGAAAAGCATAGTGGCTCTTGTTGATATAGAAAAAGGTGAATTGTTTACCGAAGCGAACCTGACTGTAAAACGTCCGGGGAATGGGGTCAGCCCTTTGATGTGGGATAAGATCATAGGTAACAAGGCAGAAAAGGACTATAAAAAGGATGATTTAATTTAATGAGAAAGATCGCGGTAATAACAACTTCAAGAGCCGAATATGGCTTATTATATTGGCTGATGAAAGGGATAAATGAAGACCCGGAATTACAGTTGCAGTTAATTGTGACTGGAACACATCTATCGGCTGAATTTGGGTCTACCATTGACCAGATTAGAGACGATGGCTTCCAGGTGGATAGAAGTTTCGACCTTAGGATGTATGATGATTCTCCTGGTGGTATCAGCCATTCTTTGGCAATTGCTATAGATGGTTTTGCAACTGCTTTTGCAACTTTAAACCCTGATATTATTGTATTGTTGGGCGATAGATTTGAGATTCTGGGTGCTGCAATTAATGCTCTTATTGCCAATATTCCTATTGCCCATATACATGGTGGTGAACTTACTATGGGAGCTATTGATGATTCAATACGCCACTCTATTACCAAAATGTCGGCCCTTCACTTTGCCGCAGCTGATGAATACCGCCAACGAATAATTCAGTTGGGAGAAAATCCACAGAGGGTTTTTAATGTGGGAGGGATGGGTATGGATAACATCAGGAGTATAAAATTGCTAACAAAGAAGGAGTTGGAATCAGAGCTTAATTTCAAATTCAAGAAGAGAAATTATCTAATTACTTTCCATCCGGAAACATTGGAGCCCAAAGACTCTGAAGAGCATTTCCAGGAGCTATTGTCGGTGCTGGAAGATGAGGAGGATAGTATGAATATCTTCACTTTTCCAAATGCCGACACAGGTTATCAGGCCCTTTTAGTAAAACTGGAGGATTATGTTAGTAAGCATCAGGAAAACAGTGTCTTATTTAAGTCACTTGGGCAGTTGAGATACCTCTCCTTAATGAAGCAGGTTGATGCCTTGGTTGGGAATTCTTCAAGTGGGATAATTGAAGCACCTTCGTTCAAAGTTCCAACAATAAATATTGGCAATAGACAGGAAGGACGTATTAGAGCAAAATCAATTATTGATGCCAAACCTAATCAGGATTCAATTAGAAAGGCTTTTTTAAAACTAAAATCATCGGCATTTATTGAATCGGTTAAGCTTGTAAAGAATCCCTATGGGAGTGGAGGGGCAGCTGGGAAGGTCATAAAGCAGTTGAAATTCTGCAACTTGGAAGAGCTTAGGTATAAAAAGTTTCATGATATAAAGCAATAGTTTAGTGTATCAACTGAGTGAAATAAAAATAAAGCCTGGAACAACCATAAGGGAGGCTTTAATGGTAATAGATACCGGGGCAATGAAAATAGCCCTGGTAGTAGATAGCCGTGATAAGCTCATTGGAACCTTAAGCGATGGTGATATAAGACGTGGCTTACTGAAGGGCTTGGGAATGGAGGACGAGATCAGGGATATTTATAATCCAAATCCTGTTGTTGCAGATATCAGAGACAAAAAGGAAAAAATCATCGAGCTCGCTATTTCAAAAAAAGTTTATCAAATCCCAATTGTCAATGCTTCGTTTCAAGTTGTGAAGCTTGCAGAGATTGATCATCTACTGCAAAGGGAAAAGCATGCCAATAGTGTTGTACTTATGGCAGGTGGACTTGGTAAGCGGCTCAGACCATTAACTGATGATACACCTAAACCAATGCTCAAAATTGGGGAAAGACCCATCCTGGAAAATGTTATCAGAAAATTTATAAAGAATGGATTCTTTAATTTCTATATATCTCTAAATTATAAGGGGGAGAAGATTAAGGAATACTTCGGCGACGGTCAATCCCTGGGAGTGAATATTAGCTATATCGAAGAAGAGAGGAAAATGGGAACTGCAGGTGCATTAAGCCTTATTAAGGAAAAGCAAAACATGCCCATACTGGTGATGAATGGTGATATCTTAACCGGAGTGAATTTTGAGGAACTTCTGGATTTTCATATTAGGAGAGAGGCTGAAGCCACTATGTGTATCAGGGAATATGGTATGGAGGTTCCTTTTGGTGTTGTTGGGCTTAAGCAAAGCAATATTGTGAGTATAGAGGAGAAGCCTGTCCAGAAGTTTTATGTTAATGCGGGTATTTATGTTTTAAATCCTGATGTTCTTGATGATATACTTCCTGATACATCCATCGATATGACTAGTATTTTTGAGAGTTTGGTTAAGGGGAATAAAACAATTCTCTCCTATCCAATCAGAGAGTATTGGATGGATATTGGAAAACCGGAGGATTTTCAGAAAGCCGAAGAGGACTTTAAAAAGTATTTTAATGGGCAGGACTAATCGATATATTGCTATCATTCCGGCCAGAGGAGGCAGTAAGCGTCTACCCGGAAAAAACTTGCTTGAAATTGCTGGTAAACCATTGATAGCCTGGACTATTGAGGCCGCTCTGAATTCTGATGTTTTCGACAGGGTTATTGTAAGCACCGACAGCAAGGAAATTGCAGATACAGCCTCTTCTTTTGGTGCTGAAATACCTTTTATGCGGCCTTCAGAAATATCTACGGATAAATCTACTACCGTTGAAGTTTTTAATCATGCTTTAAAGAATATTGGAAATCCCGATGATGGGCTCTATACCCATTTTGCCTGTCTTCAGCCAACATCTCCTTTGAGAATTGCAGATGATATAACCGGGGCTGCAAAAATGATGGAGAGTAAAAATGCAGATGCGGTAATATCAGTTTGTAGGAATGAACATTCACCGCTGTGGAGTAATAATCTTCCTGAGGATAAAA
Organism: uncultured Porphyromonadaceae bacterium; assembly: GCA_964467485.1. Lineage (GTDB taxonomy): Bacteria > Bacteroidota > Bacteroidia > Bacteroidales > UBA12481 > JAUVKA01. Next base: position 10,330 of record CAYXQX010000022.1, read on the forward strand.
GTATGGATTCTTTTCTTCAGAAAAATATACAGAAAACTCCATCACAGGAACTCCCGGTATATTATCGACTGAATGGAGCAATGTATTTTTGTGATGTTAACAAGTTTCTGAAGGAACAGACTCTTTTCCTGAGTAGTAATATTTATGCATATGAAATGAGTCGGAAAAATTCAATTGATATTGATGATGAGGTGGATTTCGATCTTGCAGAAATCTACTTATCCAGAAGCTGATCCCAGGGAATATCCTCAGTATTGATTTTTTTATAGGCATCAATGTAGCTTATCGAGCTGGCATTGATAATTTCAACACTCTTCTTTTTTGCAAAATCCTGAACCATTATATGACTCTTGAATGTTCGTGAAAGTTCATTTAAGTATTGATGTATTTTGAACTGCTCAAGGCTCTCCCCATGATGTTTCGGGAGTTTTTTCCCTTCAGGATTATAAAAATGCTTGTCATTGATTAGCATTACTCCTTTTTCATCAATACTAATCTCCTGAAGCCAGGAATGGTCGGCTCCAAGAACATAGATCTTTTGAAAACCAATATGAATGGCTGCCATCAAGGCTCCAATCAAAACATTTTGAGGTGGAGGCATTCCCCATCCTCTGGAATATATGCAATGGCTTATTCCTGTCAGTCCATAAATGGATGTTCTGTTGAAAAACACAAATTTGACTGGCAGATTTACCTCCAGCAATTGTTTGTGAAAGAAGCTGTTCCTTCCTTCTGCCGGCAACAACAATACCATCTCCCATTTAAGATTTTGTTTCAAAGCAAGTAGCATTTTTTCCCTTACTTCAGCAACTCGTGGCAGTGTGTCTTTTTTTAGGAATACAACATCAAGAAAAATATAATAATCAGGTTTTATCCTGATGAAATCCTCAGTTAGCACAAACAAATTCACTGCTATTGTATTGCACAAGGAAATTTTTGATTCATATTTATCCAGATCCTGACGAAGTGAGGGGCCATTGGCCAGAACAATAACATCACTTTTCATGGTTTTTACGCCACTAAAACCCGATTTGAAACGCAAACGGAGCAGCACTCTCAATAGGCTGATCATACTGTGGTATAGTGCTTCAAAAAACAGCTGAATCTTCAGTAAGGCATTGAACATGTTTAAGCTTTTGTGCTAAAATACTAAAAAATGGCTTTGCCTTTCCCTCCTCACCCTGTATCTTTATCCTGTGGTATAAATATAAAACCATTTTGATGGCCAAAGCAAAAAATAGTAGTACAAGTATAAAGAAGGATCATAAAATACCAAATGGAGGCCTTCCGCTGGTGAGTATTATTACCGTTGTGTATAATGATGCAGATGGTCTTGAGCGAACTATCAAAAGCATCCAGGCACAGAGTTACCCCAATATTGAGCATGTTATTATTGATGGTGCTTCAACAGATGGGACTCCTGATATTATAAAAAAATATCAGGAAAAGATATCTTATTGGGTTTCAGAACCGGATAAGGGGCTTTATGATGCTATGAACAAAGGCTTGAGGGCTTCAAGCGGAGATTATGTATGGTTTATGAATGCCGGCGATCTGATTCACACTGATGATACAAGTGCTCAAATTTTTGCTGGTAAAGATGAGCTGGCTGATGTTTACTATGGTGATACCATGATTGTTGACGAAGAATATAAGGAGGTAGGCTTGAGGCGACTTCGTCCCCCGGATAACCTCTCATGGAAAAGCTTCAAGAAGGGGATGCTGGTTTGTCATCAGGCAATATTGGTAAAAAGGTCATTGGCAGATGAATATGATTTAAAATACTCTCATTCTGCAGATTTCGACTGGGTTATCAAGGCTTTAAAAAAGACAGAAAAGATTCATAACACAGGTATTATTCTTGCTTCTTTCCTTGATGGAGGGCACTCAAAGCAGAATATACGCCCCAGTCTTAAAGAGCGCTTCCATTCCATGAGCAGGCATTACGGGCTTCTTTCTACGCTGATCTGGCATTTCCCTATTGTTTTACGTTTTTTTCGGTTTTATTCGAAAGAAGGAAGATTTTAAATGCTCATTTTTTTCCAAAATGATCTTCAAATTGCATCTATACTTTTGAACCCTTTATGGTGAATTAGTATATAAATGATATCTACCAAATTTGTTAAGCACCTCCTCCCGGATTTCCTGGATCTCCTGATGCCAGAAACCTGTTGCTGCTGTCATAGGGCTCTAAGGAGGTGGGAGAAAGAGATTTGTAATTATTGTCTTACAGAGATGCCTCTCACCTATTTTGAGGAGGATAAGGATAATCTTGTTGCCCAGGTTTTCTGGGGGCGGGTTTATCTGGAGCAGGCTGTTTCCTGGTTCTATTTTCATAAGGGCTCCAGATATCAATCTGCTATTCATCAGCTCAAGTATCAGGGGCGACAAAATATTGGGGTGTGTCTTGGGGAGGAGTTTGGCCATCAGCTATCAAGAAGCAATGGCTTTGATAAACCTGATGTGTTAATTCCGGTTCCTCTTCATCCAAAGAAACAGAAGAAGAGGGGTTATAATCAAAGCGAAAGGATAGCTTCAGGGATATCTTTAGCACTTAACATTCCGGTATTTAATGATGTTCTTCTTAAATCAGGTAACACTAGTACCCAAACAAATTTATCCCGTTTTGATCGCTACCTGAATGTTGCTGATTCTTTTGAGCTGCAGAAGGTCAAGCTTATTGAAAACAAACATGTATTTCTGATTGACGATGTGTTAACCACAGGAGCTACTCTTGAGTCTTGTGCCTCCAGCTTGCTGCACATAGAAGGAGTGAAGGTCAGTGTTGGAACCCTTGCCTGGGCCAGGGATTAATTGCTATTCTTCCACCATAAATCCCTTTGTCCCGGTGTTCATCCCTGCCAGTCGCAGAACCCTGCTCACAACTGTCCCGGCTAACTCTTCAATATTCTTAGGGTGACTGTAAAAACTCGGATTTGCAGGACATATTATACCTCCTGCTTCAGTTATCCTCTTCATATTGTTAATATGAATAAGGCTCAATGGAGCTTCGCGGGTAACAAGTATCAACCTGCCTTTTTCCTTCAGCATTACATCGGCTGCCCTGCCTATTAGATCGGATGCTTCTCCTCCTGCTATTCTTGCCATAGTTCCCATTGTGCAGGGGATCACTATCATAATGTCATATCCTCCAGATCCGCTTGCCATTGGAGCAAAGAAGTTGTTTGCTTTATATTTTTTGAAAGGATATTGTGAAGGATCGATGTCGGGGAGTTCATATTTCCATACAGAAATAGCAGTATCACTAAATATCAGGTCAACCTGAGAATACTGATCCGAGAGTTGCTCCAGCTTCTTCAGCAAAAGATGGGTATATAAGGCACCGGATGCTCCGGTAACAGCAACTACGATTTTCATTTTTAAATCAGGATAAATTAATAATTCTTAATACAACGAACGGGTAATCCATTAACTTTTTGGGAGGTATCTTCCTGAAGATCAACTTTGCCACGATAGTATGAGCGCACCATTCCGAGGTGGTTCAATTGTGGGTTAGTTGTTGAGCTCCAGAAATATCCTGCCTGTCCATTATCATAGAATTTTCTTTCCGCAAAGATCAGGTAGCCAGAGAAAAGGCCTTGGAATCCTGTTTGTGATCCAAGCATGAGGGCTGTTCCTGCATCGATGCCAAGATGATCTTCGTAAAAAAGATACAGTTCTTTCCATTCAAGAGCAGTTGGGATATGCCATCCTCCGGGGCAAATGCCCTCAGCTGCCTCATAGTCAGCAAAGCGCATTGCTGCATCCCATTGATAAAGAGCTCCGTAGATCTCGCAATTTTCCGGGTCATTATTGTAGCAGTACTTTTCTATTTTGGTATTGTCTTTTTGATACCCATCATTATTTAAACCTCCTGTACTTGAGTTGATCATGGTTCCTATATTGAGGTTTTCAGCCATCCAGAGTCTCCCATCTATTTCAACTGTTTTGTAGTATTTCCCATCTCTGGGATCCCTGAAAGTGCTCATTGGATTTTCAGGTCCATTAGTGGTAAAATGCCAAATATCTCCCTCAACGACATGATCATATGGGTCGGTGGCAATAACTTTCCAATAATAATCTGTTTCGTAGTCGAGCGGCAGGCAATCATATGAAGTATTCTCATAGTCTGAAGCTACCTTAGGTGGATTTGCATCGGTGCCGAAATAAACGTCATAAGTAAGGGCATCCTGCTCGGGGTCATCACAAGTCCATGTTATTGTACATAAGGTAGATGCATTAGTATTTCCATTTTCAGGGAAAGGGTTTTCGGGTGGTGCAGGAGCTTCATTCATACTTCCCACAATAAGCGAATAAGTTACCTCATCAGTAAGACCTCCTTTATCCTTAACCTCAAGTTTTACCTCGTATAATCTTGCTTCGGAATATTGATATGAGGCGGTATTTTCCTTAGTATATTCGGTATCCCATGTTCCGTCTCCATCAAAATCCCAGCGCCTGTAAAGAGATTGGTTATCGTCCTCGGGATCGCTTGAAGAGGAGGCATTGAAAATAAAAATGTCCTGAAGAAAACCACCATCCGGGCTAACATTAAAAGAGGCAGTAGGGGCTCGGTTATTCCATGAAACACCTAAATATTCAGTAGTACGGTTAGTCATACCCCTGGTGTCTTTAACTTCAAGAGTGACATAGTATTTACCGCCAATATCAAAATTGTGTTCGGCAATTTTATTTGTTGTGTAGTCGGTGTCGAAAATCGAATCAGATTCCCAGTCCCACCTAACCTGAAGATCTTCTTCAGCATCTTCAAGATCACTTACTTCACTGGCGTCGAAGACGAAGGTTGAATCAACAGTACCATAAGAGGGGCTTATGGTAAACAGTGCCATGGGAATGGTATTAGGGTCCTCACGGCAGGAATTAACAATAAGGGGAAGAGCAAGGACGAGGATAATCAGGCTGATCGATACAAGCCGATTTTTTTTCATATAATTAAAAATTTAAAGTCCGATAAAACAAAGATAAATAAAATTAGTGACAGGATGAGATAGCTGTGCTAATCCATAAGCTTTTCAAGGATACTGGCTTCCTTAAGAAATTCGTTCAATTCGATTTCTCTGTAAAAGATCAAGCCATGGGTGGCCCGAATCAAAGGGAGTTCATTTTGATAGAAAAAATCTTTGCCGAGTAATAATTGGATTTCCATAAATTGTTCGACCCAGATTTTTTGGGCCAGATCACAAAATGGACCATTCAGTTCAGGGCTTGGGAAGGAAGCATCAATCTGGCTCAGATAGCATTGTCTGAAGCTGTTCTGAAGAACGGCCATGCTGTTGAGTGAAACAGGTGCAAAAACATTTGCCTCTGATGGATGGTACCTGTACCAAACATTACGGTATGCATGTATAACGAGTTTTGATAAATCTTTTTCCTCACTCCATATTCTTAATGCTTCAGCTATCGTTTGCAGAACCTTGAAGTGGGTATCCGGGCCGCTGCCTTCCGGATCCATCGTTACACTTATTAAATCAGGGTTTATTTGGCGAAACAGGTTAAGAACAGGCTCAATGTCTCTTTTCTTCTCTGGTTGTTCAGAAAAAATGTCGCCCTTATAAAAGCCTAATCTTAAATGGTGGATATCCTTGACTAATTTGCCACTGTGAGCCCAAACCAACTCTTCCTCAAACTCACGTATCATTCCTTTTAACTGCTGAATGTCTGCCGAGTTTTTCTCACCTTCGTAATATCCTTCAAGAATATGTATGGTGGTCGTGGTGCGTTGAATTAATTCTTCTACCGATTGCATATGGTATATGTCAACCAGGCAACGAGTGATTCTATGACATAGGCCCCTCTTTTTTCCTTCATCATCCTGTTTGGCAATCTTATTCAGATAATGGTTGACATCCTTATCCCATTTAAACAGATAGCCATTTTTAAAAAAATCAGGATAATTAATCATTTGAATATCACCGGAATTAATCAAGTCAAGGCAGTGCTTGAGGTTGGTAATCAGGAACTTGTTGCTTATTGCTGTAAATCCTGATGTCATTACGGCAAAATGAACATTGTTTGTGTTGTCCCGAAGCTGACGGTTCACCAAAGGCATAATGCCCAGCATAATGTCATCGTGATGGGGCCCTGTGTGTAGGATTGTTTTTCCTGATATTTTTTGGGTGCCCTTAAGTAGCCTGTTTTTGATTTCCCTAATTGCTTCTGAGACGTTAACCACCGGAGCCTTTATTGATTCTGTAATTGGAAATCCGGGTACGGGTACAAAAGTGTTTTCAGGCATCTTATGAGGATAAACATTTTCCTCCTGACAGTATTGTAGTAGTGCTGATATAGATTTACTGATCGACCACTTTCCGCTTGCATAACAGTTTTCCTTTTGATCCTTTAGTAGTTTGGCCGCTCCTTTGGTAAGGTAGAATCTGGAATTGGGTAAACATTGCAGTTTTGAGGCAGGATATTTAACATCAGGAGGTAGCTCAATAGCATTTTTTATAATTTGGGCCTTGGCTTCTCCGGCGGCAAATATTATTACGCTCACATCAGGATTAAAACCAAGAGTTCCCAATCCAATGGTAATAACATTTCTTTTTCCTGATATTTCAACACCCTCTGAATGAGGGTGTTGAAAAACAAGTGACAAAATTGACAAGATAGAGGAACTTTAATACAATCCTTTCACACCCAAATTAGAGAGGCAGACATGGCCAGCGAACGCTTTATCGAGACAGGCAAGAGCACATTTTATGGAGAATACATTTACGATCGGGTGGTGCCTAAAGACCATTTCTTCCGTAAGCTGAATGAGATGCTGGATTGGCGAAAATACACCCAGAAGATGATGCGCTGGTACAAAGGCAGAGCAGAATATGGACGTCCGCCTTTCGATCCAGCAGTACTGTTGAAGATGCTGCTGGTGGCATATTTGTACAATCTAAGTGAAAGGCAGACTGAAGCATACATCAATGACAGCATGTCAGCCAAGTATTTTTTAGGGTTAGGTATGGACCAGTTTGCTCCTGACCATTCCACCCTGACCAAATTCAAAAGGCGCATGATTGAGCGCAAGCGTGAACTGAAACTGGAACAGCTGTTGGCGGATATCGTGCAAACCGCACTGGGAAAAGGAATTCATTTTGGCTCCATTCAGTTAGTAGACAGCACCCACAGCGTAGCGGATGTCAACACGGCCAAGGAAGCAGGGCGTGAGAAAAAGGGGAAAGGCCCAACCGATCCGGATGCCCACTGGGGCTGCAAGGGCAAACGCACAAAGCGGGGACCTGGAGGGATAAAAACCACATGGAAGAAATACTTCTATGGTTACAAGGCACATGTCAGTATGAACAGCGAGAATCACCTGATCACATCGGTGATCACTACACCGGGCAATGCCTTTGATGGGCACTTTCTGCAACCCTTGATCGAAGCGGATCTGCAAAAGCAGGTACCGATGAAGATAGTAGCGGCAGACCGCGGTTATGATGACAGCGGCAACCATTACTGGCTGGAAAGGACAGGCATCCAATCAGCTATCTGTTTGAATGATTACCGCACCCAAAAGAAAGACAGCAATAAAGAGATATGGCAGGAAATGAAAGCAAACCCAATGTACCTGGCAGGCTTGAAAGAACGATATAAAATTGAGCGCAAATTTGGGGAGGGCAAACAGCAGCATGGCTTGGGACGCTGCCGCTACCATGGACTTGATCGGTATGAAATCCAGGCATTGCTGACAGCCATGGCCTTGAACCTCAAACGCATGGTCAAGCTGTTATATGGGGTCAACTTCAAAAACCCTTCGCTCGTTATGGCCTAGGGTAAAGTGTGCCTGGTGATAGAAAAACTACTCGAAAAGTAAAGAAGGAGATAAAAAATAATGAGGCCAATAGCATAGAAATCAGGTTTATGAGCTAAATAGCTAAAAAAATCCCGAAATGGGTATGTTATTTTCTTCTTTTTCTTGATTTTTCCACACCCTCTTTAACTTTGCCTTGACATGTCTACTTATGAGTGGTACTAAATTTGGGAGCTTGACAATTTACCCCTACTTTTTTCACTCTGTAGACATAATAGACACTATAGACACAATAGA
>CAYXQX010000023.1:0-15064 GCA_964467485.1 uncultured Porphyromonadaceae bacterium
AAACCACACTCCAAATTGTTCAGAAAATTGCATTACAAAAACCACGAACAAGACAAATATAACGACAACTGCCACCAGCTTTCCAGAGGCTTTTTTTATACGGCTGGGTACTATGGAAAAACTAATTCCAAATATGAACAGGCCAACATACACAGCGGCACTACCGAGGGCTGTACTGCCAAACAAAATCACCTGTCCGGCCTCAGGCAAGGCATCGGTGAAACCAAACTTATTCACCAGCATATCAGCTGCGTACTGGATAAATGGGAAAACGGCCGCATAGAAGGCCACACAAAGCAAGGCAATATAAATGAAAGTAGGATTGGTTGCTAGCTTAACAAGATCTGAGAATTTAAAATCTTCATCAGCACCTTTTTCAGCTTTCTCATTAAGTTTTGCTCTTTGCCTGTCCAAACGAACATCGAAAATCAGGTAAACAACAAACATTATCAGGCCAATGCCAATAAGTGTAGCTGCAAAGGCTACTGCCGGCGCAACACTATTATTACCAATATCTGAACTTAAGGCAATACCAGTCGCCGATCCAAGCCGGCCAAAACCAACATTGATAGCCATAGCCAGGGCCAGTTCATATCCTTTAAACCATTTCACCACCGTTCTGGTAACTACTACACAAACAATTTCCAATCCAGATCCGAACATAATACGTCCGACTATCATCCATGTCAGCTGTGTTGAATGCTCATCTCCAAAAAGTCCACCAGCTGCAAAGGCTGAAATGCCAGCTCCTACCACTGCCAATCCTCCGAACAGAAGTCCTGCGACACGGATACCAAATTTGTCAAGGATAATACCTCCAACTATGATCATACCGAACATATTGGCGATGGTTGTCAAGCCAATCATCCTACCAAATTCCTCACTTGTCCATCCACCCCCTGGTCCAGTCATCATGGTTTTCAATCCACCATAAAAGTCCTGAAACCAATAAGTTGCGAACATAAGTCCACTGATAAGTATCAGCACAAGCCAGCGCATTCCAGCGTTGTCACGCATCGTCTTTGTTATATTTTCCATTCGATTCAATTTTGAGGTTAAGCGCCAAAGGTAAAAAATGAAAATGAATTAGGACAAAATAAAGTAAAACCTAATACTACTTTTCATAAATTCCCTCGAGACTGCCTAAATCAGGATGCATACGAATCATCATATCTGGTTGACTGAGGAGTTGTTTTGGTAAAAATTGTATTATTCCATATTGAGCTATCAGGAAAGATTCAGAAACAAGTTTCTCACCGGCCTGCTCTATCGATATCTCTGCTCTTCCAGGTATTCGGTAAGCCAGACCTGTCTCTTTTGCCCCCTCATCATTAGAACCAATCACAACATCGTCCTGTTGTCCGGGGAATCCCGAGACTGGATTCAAAACAAGCTTCACAGGATCGCCATTAGAATTCCCGGCTGCTAGCACTCCGCTAAAATTTGAAAAAGTAAACAGGTCAGTAGATTCTTCTCCTGAATTATTGCCCGGGACATAAGTAAATTCAAACTCTTCTGTTTCGGTGCTTGTTCTTCCCACAAAGAGCGAAACATAATCGTATTCCATTTGGGCTAATTCCCTTATCATGATTTCCAAAGCAGACCCCTCAGGTAATGGGATTAAATCCCATTTGAAAGCAATCTCTCCATTCAGGAGATGATATCTTCTTTGTCGAAGTTCCATAATCACATTTGCGGCTTCTTCTGCCTGATTTAAAAGAGATTTTGTACTTACTAATTCTTTGAGAATAGGCAATCTGATAAAAGACGTATCAGTTCTAAAGGTCTGATAAACAGTATCTGGCATAGGCTCGGTATGTTTTCTTATAGTAAGATCAGGATATCCCGGAATAACCATGTCACCTGCAGCGTTTAGGCTAATCCTACTCATATCGTAAGTTGCTGTTTTAAAGGGTGGTAGATTAATTCCCAATAAAACGCCCTCATGGTTAAGCTGTATCCTGTCGGCTCGGGATGCTCCTTTCGAGCTTATTCTGTAAACCTGATTGGGATCTCTTTGTCCAAATGAACTCAATGATACTCTTCTAATTGACCATTTGCTTGATTCCCGGGTTGGGACATTAGCTACACCCAATAATCGTTCTGCATATGTAGCAAACGGGCCGGGTTTGGTGACTGTTTTTTCGGCAATGACCTTCACCTTGATAACAGATCTGGGCAAGGCATAATTAACTGCATAATCATCATACTCCTTCCCTTGTTCAAGTTTTTCAACGCTTGCGTCATTAACTATGAGGGTTTTTGATGACATGCAGGATCCAAGAATTCCAGCCAAACCTATGATAATAAACACTCTTAATTTCATCTATTTAAATTTTATTTCTGAGCTTCTGCTATTTCAGTTTACATGATTTAAACGCATCGGGCAGCCCTTCAATTATATCACTTGCAATTAAACCTTCAAATCCCTTTTCTCTCGCTCCCTTATCCCCTGCCAGTCCATGAAGGTATACTCCTAAAATTGCTGCTTCGATAGGCGAATATCCCTGTGCAAGCAAAGATAGGATTATTCCTGTTAGCACATCACCTGAACCTGCTGTTGCCATGCCCGGATTGCCAGTACTATTGAACCACAATTGCCCATCAGCATCGGCAATAGCAGTATGAGCTCCTTTCAAAATGATAATAATTCCTGATTTAGCTGCAAGTTTCTGCATTCTCTTCAGTCGCTGAAAATGGTCCATATCTGTGCCAAATAGACGCTTATATTCTCCGGGATGAGGTGTTAAAATAGTCCCGGATGGCAGACTCTCTAACAAGTGTTTTTTTTCAGCAATAATATTCAATGCATCCGCATCCAGCACCATTGGGATAGAATTATCAATTAGTTTTTCGATAACCTTTGCAGTTTCTGCGTTTGTTCCAATTCCAGGACCGGCTCCAACGGCAGAATAGTTTTCCATTTTCGGCAGTAAACCAATAAAGTCATCATTATTATCAAGGCTTAACATTACCTCAGGTACGACAGAGTTCAATGCTACTGTTCCTGATGAAGGAATGTGAGTGGTAAGCAGACCAACACCGCTTCTCATGCATGCCCGAGAAGCAAGAATTGCAGCTCCCATTTTGCCTGTAGCTCCGGCAAGCAATAAAGCGTGACCATAACTACCCTTGTGGGAGAATTTATTTCTCTGGTGGATCATTGATTTGGCTGTCTCACCGCTTATATAATTATATGGTGTATCCAAACTGTTTATAAAACCTTTGTGCAATCCAATATCCAGGCATTTCCAATTACCAACAAAGGTCTCATTTTCAGGCATCATAAAAGCCAGCTTAGGAAATTGAAAACACCAGGTATGGTCAGCTCTGATTATTGGAACAGATCGAACATCAGGATTTGACTCTGCAAACAATCCGGATGGTATATCAATTGAAACTTTCATATTGGGAAAGGAATTAATATGATTAACCACTAATTTGGGAAATCCATCCAGGGGTTTTGTGAGACCAGAACCAAAAATAGCATCAATAATTACGGTCTTAGGATCAGGTTCTTGCTGTTTCAAATTATCTTCTGTCAACCAAATAATTTTCAGTTTATCATTTTGAGTGAGTCTATTAAGATTTATCTCTGCATCTTTAGAAAGGCCTCTATCACTTTTCAGTATAAGCAGGTTTACCAAATATCCCTTTTCCACCAGCATCCTTGCCAAAGCGATACCATCTCCCCCATTATTCCCTGGCCCGGCATAAATATCTGCTGAATAGTTTTTAGAAAATATTTTGATCCATTGACGGAACAATTGTCCAGCTGCTCTTTCCATCAAATCGACAGATTTTACCGGTTCATTTTCAATCGTATACGTATCCACGCTCCTTATTTGTTCACTACTGAGTATTTTCATCACTACAGAGGTACTAGTTAAAATTCAGATAACTAAAGCTAATGTAAAAATGGCAAAAATTGAAACCCTTTAAAAAGATTTCTATATTTGTGCCTCCCTCTCGGGTATGTGCGTACTAACTAATAAAAAGACTATGTTTAAAGAACATCCAAAAGGATTATTTGTAGCATTTTTTGCAAATATGGGGGAGCGTTTTGGCTTCTACACCATGATGGCAATTCTCGTTCTTTTTCTTCAAGCCAAGTATGGTTTAAGTGAAGAAATTGCTGGAGATGTGTACAGTTGGTTTTACTTTGCCATTTATGCCCTGGCTCTGATTGGCGGTATACTGGCAGATGCAACCCGCAAATACAAAACAATTATAATGCTCGGCCAGGTCATTATGTTTGGTGGCTATATTATCATGGCTGTTCCTGATTTACCTCAGGTCTTAACCTTCTCAGCTCTAGGCGTTATTGCCTTTGGTAACGGATTATTCAAAGGAAACTTACAAGCTGTTGTTGGACAAATGTACGACAACCCCAAGTATGATAAAGTAAGGGATACTGCTTACATGATATTCTATATGGGGATTAATGTCGGGGCCTTTTTTGCTCCTTTTGTTGCAACTGGTGTTAGAAACTGGTTCCTTAAAACCCAAGGTTTTATGCATGACGGAAGTCTTCCGGCACTTTGTCATCAATTTCTGGGTAGCGCTCTTGAAAACACAAATGAACTGCAAACCTTGGCAGATCAAGTAAGTTTGACCGGACCGGTAACTGACCTTGCGACATTTTCACAGAATTATCTGGATGCCTTCTCACACGGTTACAACTACGCCTTTGGTATTGCAGCTATTGCGATGGTTATCTCCTTGACGGTATATCTGATATTCAATAAGCACCTGCCAACTAAAGAGGCTACAGCCAATGAATCTAAAATAACATTGAGCGAAAAGCCGCTAGCTATTCCTTTAGCAATTGCTGTTGGTGTTCTTGTTGCTTTTGGCGTTAGCCTGTTAAAAGATATTGAGACAGGAGCTGCTATTGGTTTGTTTGCAGCCTTTGTTACTTGGATTATAACTATTTCCACAAAGAAGGAAAAGCCCAGGGTTACTGCCCTATTGTTGGTGTTCTTTGTTGTAATTTTCTTCTGGATGGCTTTCCATCAAAACGGATTGACACTAACTTTCTTTGCTCGGGACTACACTGTTAAAACGGTTGGTCCGGCAACCTTCATGTTCTTCAAACTGGAAAACATTCTATCGGTTATAGCATTCCTGGCTGGTATCTTCCTATTATTAGGTAAGGGCAAGAAGCTTAACACCCGTCTGATTGGAGCCGCATTGATCGTTGCTGGCGGTGCTTCAATTGGTTATCTGTTTTCAAACGCAGATCCTTCAAGCAACCCTATAGCTCCTGAAGTATTTCAATCATTTAACCCATTGTTTATTGTTACCCTAACCTTTCTGGTTATGGGATTCTTTGGCTGGCTCAATCGAAAGGGGAAGGAACCTTCAACCCCGAGGAAGATTGGTTATGGTATGATAATAGCTGCAGTTGGTTTTATTGTGATGCTTGTAGGATCGTTAAACCTGGTATCTCCCCACGATTTACAAATTGTTGATCAGACAACAGGAGAGATCATCAGGTCCAACCCTGTACCCGACTCATCACGAGTTATGCCTTACTGGCTGATATCCACATACCTGATCCTCACCATTGCCGAGCTTTTCCTAAGCCCAATGGGACTATCCTTTGTATCAAAAGTAGCTCCTGGAAGATTCCAGGGCCTCATGCAGGGTGGATGGTTATTAGCAACAGCTGTTGGTAACAAGCTTCTCTTTATTGGTAGCAGCTTCTGGGGAAAACTAGAACTATGGCAATTATGGTTAATATTCGTAGCATGTTGTCTGGTTTCAGCAGCATTCATTTTTACCATTATGAAGCGACTTGAGAAGATTACCAATGACTAAAATCTAAATTTTCAAAACAATATTAAAGGGCTGTAGATTCAATTTGCAGCCCTTTAACTTTGTCAACAGGTGTTCAAATCATCATGAAACACATTCTATTTGACTTAAAAATACACACTTATGCTTATTAACAATTGTTAATAAACAGTGTTAGCATCCTGTTTATTTATAATTATTCAAAATGCTTGACAAAAGGCATTTCATGACTATATTTGGATAACCAAGCGAGGGATAAAAGGCCCGGCAAGGTCAAGTTCTTTGAAAGGGATGAATCAAAAGCAGCTTCGGTTGCTGATGACTGTTTGGGAAAACAGCTGTGTATGATTTACGGATATTATTTTTGAAGGGGCAACCTGGATCGGTAATTAGAAGTTTATAGGAAACAACTGCGGAACCAGCCAGGGAGGTATCAGATCCCGCCCGATTCTGGGGATTGGCGCAAGCCATTTCTGAAGGGTGGACGAAGTATCAGATACAGCCAGATGTGAAGAGCACATCCCACCAGGATATTAGTACACTCATGAAGAGAACCCGCAAGGGTGAACATCGTGGGGATCTTACAGGAGTTGGATTGGACAACCGCAAGGTTGGACAGGAAAGCAGGGTAGCAGAATGAATTTTACGAAAGACAAACTGGTGCCAGCCAAAATAACAGTAACTTGGTCACAGTTGGAAGCTACGGCTGAAAACAAGTGAGAGCGGGAAATTATCGTCAGATGATTTCCCGCTTGTGTTTTATAGGGGTTTTTATTGCCGGCTCAAAGTTATTTCTTTTAAATTTGAACATAAATCGAATAGCTGAAAATAAGAACCCTGAATCATGAAAATAAAACTACCCATTCTCTTACTATTATTACCAATACTATCTATAGCTCAAGTATCTACCGAGCTATTTGATGAGCTTAGTTATCGTAATCTTGGTCCTTTCAGAATAGGTGCCTGGGTATCCGATATGGCAGTCCCGGAAAACCCTGATCCCGAGAATAAGTTCACATGGTACTTTGCTCAAAGAGCGGGCGGGGCCTGGAAAACTATCAATAACGGGAATACCTTTGAATGCATTTCTGATGAGCTGAACACCAGCTCCATTGGTTGCATTGAAATAGCTCCTTCAAATCCTAACATTCTATGGATCGGAACAGGTGAAGCCTATAGTGCCCGATCAAGCTATGCCGGTAACGGAGTGTACAAATCCATTGACGGAGGAGAAAACTGGGAGGATATGGGTTTAAAGGATTCACACCATATTAACAGAATTATTATTCATCCAACAAACCCCGATATTGTCTATATTGCTTCCATGGGCCACCTTTTTTCAGCTAACAATGAAAGGGGGATTTTTAAAACTACCAACGGTGGAAAATCGTGGGAACAAGTTCTCTTTATAGATGAAAACGTAGGTATTATTGATTTAGTAATAAACAGGAATAACCCTGATATACTTTTTGCCGCTAGCTATGATATGAGCCGCTCGGCATGGCATTTTGAAGCAGGTGGACCTCACTCGAGAGTCTATACAACATCTGATGCAGGAGAGAACTGGACAGTGGTGGGAGAAGGCCTGCCAATGGGTGATCTGGGAAGAATAGGGATAGATATACACAGGGCAAATCCCGATATAATGTATACCGTAATACAGAATCTCAACCCTGATCCTGATTATGTGCCAGATCCAAACAAAACTTTTGACGAGTTTACCGATAATTCATATGACGCCTTGATCGGCGGTCAGGTTTTCAAAAGCACAGACGGAGGTAAAAGCTGGAAAGACATAAGTCCTGACCATACCGATGTTAGCGGAAAGGCAGCTTACTCATTCAATATGATATATGCCGATCCTATCGATCCCGATGTAGCCTACATCATTGGGGCAGGCATGAATTACACTTTAGATGGAGGAAAAACCTGGCCTAGAGGGTGGAGAGAAAAAACAAAATTCAGAAGCAATTTCGGTGATAACAGATGTTTCTGGATAGATCCAACAGACTCAAGGCACATTATGCTTGGGAGTGATGGTGGTATATACAATTCCTGGGATGCAGGTGAGCATATGCACCATTACTATCATATACCGGCTGGCGAAATATATCATGTTGAAGTGGATGATGCTCAACCTTATAATATTTACCTGGGATTACAGGATCATGAAACATGGAAGGGGCCTGTAAACAACTGGAGTGGGTCTATAGGTATAGAAGACTGGGTAATTACCGGAATGTGGGATGGTATGTATACCCAGGTTGATCATGAAAATAATCAATGGCTTTATTTTACCACCCAGTTTGGAAAACATCATCGTGAAAATCAGAAGACTGGAGAAAGATGGCCAATCAGTCCAAGTCCAGCAAAGGGAGCACCACCCTATCGATATACCTGGACTACTCCATTAATAATCTCTCCTCATAATTCAGCCACCATCTACATTGGAGCACAATGCCTTCTCCGCTCACCCGACCGAGGCAATACCTGGGAAGAGATCAGTCCTGACCTAACTGACAATGATCCGGTTAAGATTGCTGGAAAGGGTCATATGATGCATTGCACTATATCCACTATTTCTGAATCCTCATTAAAACCAGGAGTTATCTGGGTTGGAACCGATGATGGTCACGTTCACCTCACGAAAGATCATGGTGGAAATTGGAACGAACTAACGGACAAACTCACTACTGCAGGCGCACCCCTTGAAATGTGGGTAAGTCGGGTTGCTGCGTCGAAACATGAGGAAGGTAGAGCATATATTAGCAAATCCGGATTCAGACAGGACATTTTCAAACCCTTTGTTTATAAAACAGAAGATTTTGGAAAAACGTGGACGGCAATTAATGAAGGCCTCCCAGATGCTCCGGTAAGCGTAATATATGAAGATCAGGATAATGAAAACTTACTTTATGCCGGCACAGATATGGGGGTATACGTGAGTTTTGACAGGGGAAGCAAATGGCAAACATTGCAACAAAACATGCCAATTGTTCCGGTTAGAGATTTACTGGTTCACCCCCGGGAGAAGGATCTGCTTGTTGGAACATATGGTAGAGGCGCATGGATAATGGATGTATCCTTTCTCCCTGAGTTGACGGAAGATGTATTTGATCAGGATATTTATTTATTCAATATTTTGGATAAACCCAAAAAAAATTACTCCGATCGCGCCGGATGGGGAAACCAGCAAATGATGGGCGACAATCATCTAAGAACACCTAATGAGCCGAATGGCCTGGAGATATATTACTATCTGGGTAAAAACAGCAAAGAGGATATTACTATCAGCGTATTAGATTTCGAAGGCGAAGAGGTCACAAAAAGAGAGGGCCAATCGAGCCAGGGTCTGCATAGAATTTATTTCGATACATCCCGTATGAAACCTAATCCCTATACGGTGATCCTCAAAAAGGGAGAAAAAACATTAACGAAATCTGTCAGGGTTCTGGAATCACCCAAATGGCAGGTAGGAAGGTTATAGATCATGCTAGCAAAAAACCACGCATTATTACATATAATTGACGTTCAGGAACGCTTGTTCAACGTCATGCATAACAAAGAGGCTTTGAAGGATAATATGGTGAAATTCCTGAAAGGGGTGCAGGTAATGAAGCTTCCTGTTCTGTGGATGGAACAATACCCCCAGGGGCTTGGTCAGACTATCCCAGAGCTAAAGAACCTGCTTGGAAACCAGAAGCCGATGGAGAAGATGTGCTTCAGTTCCTGTCGACGGCCAGAGTTCATTGAGGAATTACGCCTTCAGGGACGCAATCAGATTTTGGTAATGGGCATCGAAGCTCATGTATGTGTTTATCAGACTGTTCTAGGTCTTATTAACAGAGGTTTTGATGTTAGAGTTATTGCAGATGCGATTTCTTCGCGAACTGAAAAAAATTACGAATTTGGATTGCGGGCAATGGAGGCTCAGGGTGCAAAAATCACTACCGTTGAGATGGCTCTGTTTGAGTTGCTGGAAGAAGCAGGATCTGATGAATTCAAACAAATAAGCAGAATAATTAAGTGAGTTTAAAGACAAATATCTACCTCTGCTTAAGCATTGTTATTCCATGCTTACTGCTCACTAGCTGTAGTCCATATTTACACAAGCTCGATTTGGATTCTCTGGAAAACAAATCCACCCAGATACATGAAGTAATCAAGAAAGACTATCCTTTCACGGATCACAAGAAAATTGATTGGGGACTTTTTTCCTCGGGTATTTCTCAGCTATCCAACAAAAACAATATCCATAAACAAGATTATCTGAAAATGAGGGAGATAGTTTACAAGCTTCCTGATGCCAGGATAAATCTTGTATCAAAAAAAGATAAATCGCTTCAAGAGGAAGAAACCGGTGGATACATAGGATTTGATATTGCTAATACTCCTCAGGGGAACTATTTCATATCGAGGATTGACAGTTCCAGTAAAGCATGGGAGGTAGGTATGAGACCAGGATATCAGATAATTGGCTGGAATCAAAAGCTGATTTCTGATATTATTGAATCATTCCCTTTGAGGTGGGGATTTCATCCGGCAACAGATGAGATAAGGCATCTCCTTGCCTGTCATTACCTAAGCCGCGGAAAAGAAGGATCATCTGCTGAAGTTTTTTACGTAAATAGCAAGGAGAACAATAAAGGTGTGAGGTTAACTTTCGAAAGAGAAAAACAGATAAATTATCCCTTTACCATAGGTATAATCAGTCATCAGGATAAAAAAAAGAATGGATTTCAATTATTTAGTGACAGCTTGGCTTACCTGCGTATTGACCAATTTACACCATCAAGCCTGAGATACTTCAATAACAAGGTACTCAGCGCTCTTAATGAGATCACCGGTTTAATTATTGACCTTCGTGAAAACACTGGTGGATATGATCCCATTGCTGTGAAGATTGCCGGACATTTCGCCACTCAAAGCAGGACCTATGAGGAAGCATTTATTAAAGAGGGGGATGACATTCGCATTATTAACACCCTGATATCTCAGCCAGAAGCCCCACAAGTATTGACAAATATCATTATACTTACAGGTCCTCTAACCATGGGAGTGGCAGAAGGATTTGCAAAGTTACTACAAAAGGAGGATCACGTGAGGCTTTTGGGCAGTTGGAGCACCGCCGGTAGTTTTAGTCTTCCTGGTGGCCAGTTAAAACTTGGTGATGGTATCCGCTTGACTTATCCGATAGGTGGATCGATGGATGAAAATCACAAGATAATTATTGAAGCTGGAGAAAGGGCACAGGGAATCCGACCAGATATATTTATTCCTCTAAACAAAAAAATGATTATTCAAATGGCCAATGGTGTGGATGTGCTACTGGCTGAAGCAATAAATCACATTTGGATTAACTAACAAGCTAAGCCCCTCATTTACTATAATCCTTCAATAGTTTTTTTAACATCCGCCATCAGCCAGCTGGGAGTTGATGTTCCACCGCATATACCCACAGTATCAGATTCTGAGAACCACTCAGTGTGGATTTCTTTTGGCGAAGTAATTTTATAGCTACTGGGATTAACTTCCTTACAATGAGTAAACAACATTTTGCCATTGGATGAGTTTTTTCCTGAAACAAAAATGATCTTATCATGCTTTCTCGAAAATTCGACTAATTCTTCCACTCGCCCGGAAACCTGCCGACAAACTGTATCTTTCAGATCAACATCGAAACCAGCCTTCAGCAACATATCTCTTCCAGCATACAGTTCTCTGATACTCATAGTAGTTTGACTATATAGTATTAGCTTTTCAGGAAGTGCTTTAAGATTCAGTTCTTCAAAATTCTCAAAAACCACTAGATTCTCACTGTTTGCATGGCCCATGAGTCCGGCCACTTCAGGGTGATCATGTTTACCAAAAATCAGAATCATTCCGCCGCTTTGAGAGGAGCCATTAACTCGCTTTTGAAGCTTTATAACAATGGGGCATGTAGCATCTATTATTGTATTTTCTCCCAGCTTAAGAATATTATAGGTCTCTGGAGGCTCCCCATGAGCTCTAATCAGGACAGTTTCACGTCTAAGAGTGGCAAGTTCTTCACGCGAAACAGTTATTAAGCCCATATTTTCCAGACGATTCACCTCTTCATCATTATGCACAATTTGTCCCAGACAATAAAGCTTTTTTCCATCCTGTAACATCTCCTCTGCCTTTTTAATAGCATTAACTACACCAAAGCAAAAACCTGAATTCTGATCAATTTCTGCCTTCAAATTAAGTCCCATATATTCTAATTTAAATATGTAAACACAAAGGGTATAATTTTTCCTCTAATCTAAACTTTTCGTATGGATATTTTAAGTCATTCTGAGATTGATAATCAGTCTTAGCAAGAATACGATGGTTAGACAAGTTGGACGAGTATTGGCAAGGGAACTGGCCAGGGGCCTATTGGGAGTACTAGGGGTAAGTAATCGTCGAAGATAATATTAACTTTGCGGTGAATAATTTATTATTTACCCAAAATGAAAAACAAACCAACCTCCCTACTCTGGATTATTGTAGTTATTTTTTTTAGTTCAGCTTGTTCCCAACAAGTACAGAAGCCCAACATAGTATTCTTTCTTGTTGATGATCTGGGATGGTCGGATATCACACCCAACAATCCCGGATCCTTTTATGAGACTCCTAACCTTGAGCTATTGGCCAAAGAAGGGATGAAGTTCACAAATGCTTATGCTTCTTGTCCTGTATGCAGTCCCACACGTGCTAGTATAATGACAGGGAAATCACCTGCCAGGCTCCATATAACAGACTGGATACCTGGTGATAATCCCAGGAACAGAAAATTACTTGGGCCAAAAGATGAGCATCAAATGGCTTTGGAGGAAAAAACTATTGCTGAAAGCCTGAAAGAACAAGGATATGTAACTTGCCATATTGGCAAATGGCACCTTGGAACAGAAGAATTTTATCCTGAGCATCAGGGATTTGACTACAACTTTGGTGGCTGGGATAAAGGTAGTCCTGGGAGAGCTGGTTATTATTCTCCATACGAAAATCCCAGATTACCTGATGGCCCTGAGGGTGAGTTTCTTACTGAGCGACTAACGAATGAAGCTATTGGTTTTATAGAGGAAAATCAGGAAAATCCCTTCTACCTGAATCTAGCATTTTACACAGTACACACTCCGATCCAGGCTAGTAAAAATCATATCGATCATTTCATCAATAAAAAGAAAAATCTACCTGAATCAAAAATGCCCGCCAGCCGTGTTGAGCATGACGGAGTAACAAAACTCATTCAAGATAATGCCCAATATGCCTCAATGGTTTATGCTATGGATGAAAATGTTGGAAGGGTCATGGATAAGCTCAGGGAGCTTGATCTCGAAGAAAACACATATATTTTCTTCACATCCGACAATGGGGGCCTATCAACGCTTTTCAACAGAGGATATCCAACATCTAATCTTCCACTCAGGGCAGGCAAAGGTTGGTGTTATGAAGGAGGAATTCGTGTACCTCTTATTGTTAGCGGACCTGGAATTGGTGAAGGCAAGGAAAGTGACTATCCGGTTATTTCAATGGACTTTTATCCTTCGATACTTGATCTTGCCGGAATAAACCTCATGCCGGAACAGCACATTGATGGAAGGAGTATTTCCGATCTCCTGTTAAATCAAAGTCATGCCAACGTCACCACAGACAGCCATGCCCTATATTGGTTTTATCCACACTACCACGGTAGTGCCTGGACTCCCGGGGCAGCTATCCGAATGGGTAACTGGAAACTTATAGAGTTTTATGATAAGCAAAAAGTAGAATTGTACGATCTTAGCCTTGATATTGGCGAGCAAAATAATCTATCCGAAAAACATCCTGATAAAACTAATGAGCTTCAGGATATGCTTAGAGATATACTTAATTCTGTTGATGCTGATATGCCGGAAAACAATCCCGAGTGGGGGGAAATATAAATACAACGAATATCATGAAAAACAAACTCTTTATTTTAACACTAATCTTATCAGTAGCATTTATCTCCTGTACCAAACAGGAACCTCTACCCAACATCATATATATCCTGGCGGATGACCTGGGATATGGAGAACTAGGTAGTTATGGTCAGGACAAGATTGAAACACCTCATCTTGACTTATTAGCTAATAATGGGATGCGTTTTACTCAGCATTATGCCGGTTCAGCTGTTTGTGCCCCATCCAGATGTATTTTGTTGACAGGTAAACATGGTGGACATGCCTTTATCAGGGGCAACCATGAATGGGGTGAACGCGGGCCGGTTTGGGACATGACTAAATCTGTTAATGATCCCAATCTGGAGGGACAATATCCAATGGATCCTGAAGAAGTGACAATTGCTGAATATCTCAGGGAGGCAGGATATACCACAGGGATGATTGGTAAATGGGGCTTGGGAGGTCCATTGAGTGAGAGTGTTCCCAACACCCAGGGATTTGATTTTTTCTGTGGATATAATTGTCAGAGGCAGGCACACACTTATTATCCTAAATTTTTATGGAAAAATCAGGAAAAAATATGGCTTGATAATAAGCTGGTTGTACCCGGGACCAAACTTGCAGAGGGAGCCGATCCTCTTGATCCGGCAAGCTATGCTGATTACACCCTAACAGATTATTCTCCGGATGTGATGTTCAGAGAAGCGATATCTTTCATTGAGTCTACCGGAGATCAACCCTTCTTCCTCTATTATGCCACTACGATTCCTCATGCAGCCTTACAGGCTCCTACTGAATGGGTTAACAAATATGTACAGAAATTTGGCGACGAGGAGCCCTATCTTGGTAATAAGGGATATTTCCCCCATCGCTATCCCCATGCAGGGTATGCTGCCATGGTATCATATATGGATAATAATATCGGTTTGATGATGGACAAGTTAAAAGACCTTGGTAAATTTGATAATACCCTGGTGATTTTCACTTCAGATAACGGTCCTACTTACAATGGTGGAACTGATTCACCATGGTTTAATTCAGCCGGACCAATGAACGAAGAATATGGCTGGGGAAAGGGCTTTCTTCATGAAGGTGGTATAAGGGTTCCAATGATTGCCCACTGGCCTGGCAAGATAAAGGCAAGTACAACATCTGAACACATTTCAGTTTTCTATGACGTCCTACCCACCTTATGCGAAGTTGCTGGTATTGAACCATATAAAGAAACTGACGGAATAAGCTTTTTACCTGCTCTTCTTGGAGAGAATCAGGAGGTAGCAGATTATTTATTCTGGGAGTTTCCAGAGTCTCAGGGACAGCAAGCTGTAAGAATG
>CAYXQX010000023.1:15074-18210 GCA_964467485.1 uncultured Porphyromonadaceae bacterium
GGAAATGGAAAGCACTACGCCAGGAAATCAAGAAAGGTAACATGGAGATTCAACTTTTTAATCTGGATGAAGATCTTCAGGAACAACATAATGTGGCTGATGAACATTCTGAGATACTGGAAAAGATGCGCCAGATAATGATAGATGAACACCAGCAATCAATTTTAAAGAGGTTTAGAATGGAAGCTTTGGGAGATGATGTGAGCAAGTAAACAACAAAGACATTCTCCTTTTCGAAATGTATTTTAATAATTTTAAGACAGTTATGATTTGTGGGTGATAGATTGTATCCAACATCCTTCCCATTTCCTATATTATCTTAATCCAATACTTAAGCTTTAAAGGTAATTTTGTAATTTGCTGAGCCAAATTT
Organism: uncultured Porphyromonadaceae bacterium; assembly: GCA_964467485.1. GTDB lineage: Bacteria > Bacteroidota > Bacteroidia > Bacteroidales > UBA12481 > JAUVKA01. The sequence goes on from CAYXQX010000023.1 coordinate 15,448, forward strand.
GCCAAACATGAAGTTGAAACTTTTTATTGTTCTGCTGCTATTATCCATTACTCAGATAAATTTTGCTCAGCGCGATTTTTCTAGCTCAGAAATCACCAAAGTTGTGATGCTGGGTACGGGAAATCCAAACCCCACACCGGATCAATCGGGTTGTTCAGTTGCTATAGTTGTAAATGACATACCTTACATAGTTGATTTTGGCCCCGGGCTCATACGCAAGGCGGCTGCAGCTTCAACTCGTTATGGCGGAACCATCAAGGGACTTAATGTGAAGAATATCAAACGAGCCTTTTTAACTCATTTGCATTCAGATCACACCACTGGTTATCCTGATCTTATCCTAACACCATGGGTAATGGGACGGGATGAACCACTAGAAGTTTATGGTCCTGAAGGTCTTACACATATGACCAAACATATACTGGAAGCTTATGAAGATGATATCCACTACCGTCTGTATGGAGACGAACCGGCAAATAATCAAGGATGGCGAGTCAACAGTCATGAATTCAATAAAGAGGGGCTAATTTATTCTGATGAAAACATCAAGGTAGAAGCCTTTCCTGTCACTCATGGTTCATGGCCAAACGCCTGGGGTTTTCGTTTTACGACCCCTGATAAAGTTATAGTCATGTCCGGAGATTGCTCCCCATCAGAAAAGGTAGCTGAATATTCATCAGGAGCCGACCTGCTTATTCATGAGGTGTACTCACGGGAAGGGTACAACAAGAAGAGTAAATCCTGGAAAGAATATCATGCTGTACATCACACCTCTACCATTGAATTAGCAGAAATTGCAGCAAAGGCTGAGCCTAAACTGATCGTTCTATACCACATTTTATTCTGGGGAAGCACTCCTAATGAAATCTTAAATGAAATTTCAGCAAGCTATTCAGGGAAGGTAATTGTTGGGCAAGACCTGTACATATATTAAATTAATAACTCACAACTCATAACTCATAACTCATAACTCATAACTCATATGCAGGCACTATTAGGAATAATATTTCATTCAATCGGGGGATTTGCCTCGGGTAGTTTTTACATGCCTTTCAACAAGGTAAAAGGTTGGGCATGGGAAAGTTACTGGATTGTCGGAGGCTTATTTTCATGGTTGATTGTACCACCAATTGCAGCTTACCTCACTATTCCGGGTTTTGCTGAAATAATTGCTGCAAGTTCTAGTCAGATACTATTTTTTACTTTTCTGATGGGCCTGCTATGGGGAATTGGGGGCTTGTCCTATGGTTTAGGGGTAAGATACCTTGGCATGTCACTTGGTAATTCTGTGGTTCTTGGCTTTTGTGCAGCCTTTGGAGCGATAGTTCCTTCAATATATTACAACATAAATCCGGTTGAGGGCAAGGTATCTTTCACAGATATGATGGCCACCTCCGGAGGTCAGCTTGTTCTATTAGGCGTTTTGGTTTGCCTTATAGGTATAGCTATAGCAGGAAGAGCCGGGATGATGAAGGAAAAAGAACTATCCGTGGAAGAACAGAAAGCCAGCGTTCCTGAGTTCAGTTTGGTGAAAGGTTTAATAATTGGGATTTTATCAGGAATACTTAGTTCATTTTTCAATTTTGGAATTGAAGCCGGGAAACCGATGGCTGAAGCTGCTGTTGCTGCCGGGTACAATCCACTCTTTCAGAATAACGTTGCTTTTGTAGTTATTCTCTGGGGAGGTTTAACAACAAATTTAATTTGGACCACCATCCTAAGCTTAAAAAATAAGTCATATGGCGATTTCGTAAATAAATCGACTCCTATTTCCAAGAACATTATGTTTGCTGCCCTGGCTGGAACTACCTGGTTTCTACAATTTTTCTTTTATGGCATGGGAGAGAGTAAATTGGGAAACGGAGCTAGTTCATGGATACTTCATATGTCAACAATAATTCTAACCGCAAATATGTGGGGAATATATCGTAAAGAGTGGAAGGGTGTTGCAACTAAGACCAAGGTGACCATAATCCTTGGCATTTCAGTTATTATTATGTCAGTATTCCTCGTTGGTTTAGGTAATTCAATGTAATTTTGAGCAATGGCAAACAACAAATTAATTAAACAAGCATACGATATTGCCAAAGAGCAATACGCTGCAATCGGTGTAGATACAGATCAGGTTTTGAAAGACATGGATCAGGTAGTTATTTCTTTACATTGTTGGCAAACCGACGATGTAGGAGGATTTGAGACTCCTGATGCTGAGTTATCCGGTGGAGGGATTCAGGCTACAGGTAATTACCCTGGAAAAGCAGGAAGCATTGATGAAATGCGAATGGATCTGGAAAAAGTACTGGCTCTATTACCTGGCAAACATCGCCTTAATCTCCATGCTCTTTATGGTGATTTTGGTGGAGAGATAATTGATCGGGACCAGATTGAAACCAAGCATTTCCAGAGCTGGATTGATTGGTGCAAGAAACAAGAGATCGGAATGGATTTTAATTCATCATTTTTCTCACATCCAAAAGCAGAATCAGGATTTACCCTTTCATCAAAAGACGAAGATATACGTTCGTTTTGGGTAGAACACCTCAAAAGATGTCGGGCTATATCAGCTGATATTGGCAATCAGTTAGGTTCCCCATGTGTGCATAACACCTGGACGCCTGATGGCAGCAAAGATACACCGATCGACAGAAACGGGCATCGGGCAATCCTAAGAAAATCATTGGAGGAGGGGCTGGACACAGCATCGTCTAAAGAGCAAATGAAGGAGGCGGGGGAGAGCAAGCGGGTGGGCCTCGGGGCGGAGAC
>CAYXQX010000024.1:0-17910 GCA_964467485.1 uncultured Porphyromonadaceae bacterium
ATAACTCATAATTCATAACTCATAACTCATAATTCATAACTCATAATTCATAACTATTTTTTCATGCGACATATCTTTGCAGCCATCTCATTACTACTATTGTTGGTTTCATCATGTACAAGAGAAAGCCAGCCTTCTTTCCCGGCATACTCTCCTGTCTCATACAAACAGGTTACCATTACTGATGATTTTTGGCTGGCTAAAATTGACTCTAATCAACAGAATGGTATCCCTTCATGTTTTGAAAGCTGTGATTATTCTCTCGAGAATTTTGACATTGCTGCAGGCTTGTCGGATTCGACCAGGAAAGGTACAGAAGCCACGGATTCTGATGTATATAAAATTATCCAGGGAGCTGCCCATGCTCTTGACCATCATCCAGACCCAGTTCTTGAACTGTTTATCGATTCTTTAATTAATCGGATAGAAGCAGCCCAGTGGGAGGATGGATATTTGAATACTTATTGGTCTATCAATGACCCTTCCCAACGATGGACAAGGATTGAAACGAGGCATGAATTGTATTGTGCCGGGCACTTCTTTGAAGCTGCGGCAGCCTATTATGAAGTTACTGGTAAAAGAAAGATCCTTAATATGGCTATCAAGCTGGCAGATCATATCGACTCAGTTTTTGGTCCAGGTAAAATCGAAAATGTATCCGGCCATCAGGAGATTGAACTTGCCTTGATCAGACTATATGAGGTGACGAATGATGAAAAGTATTTTAAATTAGCCCAATATTTCCTCGAGGAGAGGGGTAATCCGGATAGACTTGCATACAAGGCTTCTCCCGAATATGTCGAACCAAATGTAGGTACTCCAAAGCGTTTTCTGACATCTTCTTACAGACAGGACCACAAGCCTGTCAAAGATCAACGAAAAGCTATAGGTCATGCAGTGAGAGCTGCATATATGTATTCCGGAATGGCTGATTTTGCAAGAGTAAGTGGATCTGAAGAGTATCTACCTGCCCTTAATGCAATTTGGGATGATATTGTTTCAAAAAAGATATATGTAACCGGTTCAATTGGCACAGCCCAGTTTCACGACGAAGGGTTTGGATCTGACTATAGTCTGCCAAATGAATCTGCTTACTGTGAAACCTGTTCAGCTATTGCATTGATGCTTTGGAATCACAAAATGGCTGCACTTACGGGTGACCCCAAATTCGCCGATTTGTTCGAACTAACTCTTTATAATGGAGGGATTTCAGGTGGCTCCGCTGCAGGAGACAGGTTTTTCTATACAAATCCCCTGGAGGGTAAACCTGGTCACAAGCGTAACCCTTGGTATGAACCCGGTTGCTGTCCAAGCAACTTTGTACGCTTCATTCCACAGATTGATCAGTTTATTTATGGCCAGAATGAAAGGACAATTTATATTAACCAATTCATTGGCAGTGAACTGACTACGGAGGTTAATGGAAAAGAATTAGTTCTTAAACAATCATCTGGATATCCCTGGAGTAACTCAGTTGAAATACAACTCCAAATGGACTCCAAAATTAACGCCAATCTGATGATAAGAATCCCCGGCTGGGCCCAGGGCAAGTTCTATCCAGGAGATCTCTATACTTATTCAAAAAACACTAATGTTCCCCTCTCTCCTGAGAGCGAAGCGAGCGTAGGAGAGGGGCCGGGAGTGAGGCAGACAGGGGGGCACGTAACTCTCAATGGAACAGAAGTTTATGCAGAGCTTTCAGAGAATGGCTACCTCTCATTTAATCGTAAATGGAAGAATGGGGATATTATAAGCATCAAATTCAATATGGATGTTAGATTGGCAGAAGCGAATCCATTAGTAAAGGACGTGAAAGGGCAACAAGTACTTACCAGGGGACCTGTTGTATATTGCCTTGAGGGTATTGATAATCCGGAGATCCTTGATAATCCTGATGAGTTTAAATTTACTCCTGATAATATCAGTCTGAATCCTATTGATAGTATCACACATGGGATACTTCAAATCAATGGAGTGATGAAGAATACCACCGGGGATTTGCATCGGTTTTCTGCAATTCCGTACTTTGCATGGCGGAACCGCGGGGCAACTAAGATGCAAGTTTGGTTCTGATAATTGTTAATGGTTAATTGTCAATGGCAATTTGCTAATAATGTAAAAAACATATTATGAAGACAATTATAATCTGCGTTCTTGCTTTTATGTCTATTTCGTCTCTTTCACAAACTGGGGAAACCATAGAGTTGTGGCCGGGAGAAGTGCCTGGTGAAACAGGCGCAAAACATCCTGCGGTTCAAACAGATAATACTAGCAGAGATGTTGTTAGACTTACTGATGTGACAAATCCCCTTCTTGAAGTTTTTTCCCCCAGAAAAGGAAAATCTAATGGTGCCGCAATGATTGTTTGTCCAGGAGGTGGATACAGCATTTTGGCAATTAATCTGGAAGGCTATGAGGTTGCTGAGTGGCTCAGTTCCTTAGGATACACTGCATTTGTTTTGCAATACCGAGTCCCCGACAAACAGGAAGGGGCCTTGATGGATGCTCAACGGGCCATCAGGATAGTAAGAAACCAGGCTGAGAAATGGAACATTAATCCCAATAAAATAGGTGTTATGGGATTTTCTGCAGGAGCCAGTCTCAGTGCCAGAGCATCAACTCTATATTATAAACAGACATATACGCCAGTAGATGAAGTTGATGAGTTTTCTTGTCGGCCCGATTTTACCGCACTTATTTATCCGGCATATCTTGATAAAGGTGAAAACAGAATCCTCACACCTGAGTTAAGGGTTGATGATAAAACTCCTCCCATGTTTCTTTTTGCAACGGCCGATGACTATTATGCAAATAGTGCGCTAGTCATGGCAGGTGCCCTAAGGGATGCAAAAGTACCAGTCGAATTGCATTTTCTTCCTGAAGGAGGTCATGGCTATGGATTGCGTTCAGGAACAGAGGCCGGTAAAGCATGGCCACCATTGTTGGCTAAATGGTTGACGTCATTTTGGTAAAGACGCGAGGCATCGCGTCTTTACAACCGTAATTTAATCCGCCACCTTTCCAGCAAACCGGTCAGCAGAACAACCGACAAAGCAAAAATCAGCGATTTGATTATCCCGATTCCTCCTGTTCTTAAAGAATCCGGCAATACAATGCCAAAGATCTCCCTCAATGGGTAAATGAAATAGGGCAGAAGATAGCAGGTGAGGGTAGCGGTTCCAGCTGGTTTAATTATGCTTGCCAAATTCTTGTATCCTTTTTGATCTGCCATGTAGTATAGTAAAGCAAATAAAGCAAATCCTAAACCACTGCATATTCCTAACCAGCTTGGTGTGCTTCCTAGTTTGGATATTCCCCACAGGGGACGAACAATAAACCCATAGGCTATTGAAATAATAGCCAGTCCCATGATAGTAAGGTAGAAAAGGTTGACCTTATTCTTTTTAATAAAAGTTTGGAAAATAACTGTAGCCAGTACACCTGCAGATCCGAATCCAGCCAGGGTTCCTTCAAGTAATGGGTTAAAAATAATTCCTGCCTGTCCGAAATCCGGCATCCATCCGGCTTTTTGCGCAACAGATAAGAGATTGAATATAAGCCAGCTAATAATTATAGCCACTAACCTGCCTTTTGTTACTAAGAAAATCAATGCATTAAGCAGATAGGCCCAGCCTATCAAACCAAGGATTCCCCACCAATAGGTTCTCATCCAACGATCTCCATCTGAACCTCCTTTATAGATAATCATCAAAAAGATCAGGATAGCTATTCCAAGAAGTTGAAAAATTAAGCCAAGAAGCTTTGAGGCATTACTCCTCTTCCAGTCGATCCAGACCAGGGAAAGTCCCACAGCCATTAGCAACATCCATCCCATTGATCCGATGATAATACTCTCACTATGGCTGTACTCTTTGTTAACCATAAATACGCCCATTATTAAAAGAGAAAGAGATCGAATTAGAATATGCCAGGCGATTTTCAGATTTGCATCACCTTTTTTCTGCCTTTTTTGAATGGCCAGGGGAATACTCAAACCCACAATAAACAGAAACAATGGGAAAATAATATCAGAGAAACCAAGATAATCCTCGCCGGCTTTTGCATGCATAAGCCACTTTGGGACATCAATAAGTGTCCACAGATCATTCACAAATACCATCAGGAACATGGTGAGGGCTCTGAGAATGTCTATGGACGATAATCTAATAGATTGGTTGAGGTTTGTGGTCATAGTGGAATAAAGATAAAAGTTATTTCACATTTATCCATTCCAACATTAACTCTAATACAGATGGTGCAATTATTTCTGCGATGTTCTCATATTCAATAGGTAATCCTGATTTAGATGTTTGAAATAAGTGGTTTAGATTTGGCAAAGACTTAACTAAATATTTGTCGGTGACTCCTCTTTCCAGGGCGGTTTCAATTTTTGGAAGATTTTCATTTGGTGGACATTGTACATCCTTTTCACCGCTTATGGCCAGGACCGGACAGCTCACCTTTCTCAGATATTCTGTAGGCTCAATACTGATAAAGTTCTGATACCAGGGCATTAATAAGTAGTTAATTAGTCCGTCGGCCATATCAGGATACATTTCCTTTATTGTATTATACTTGGATCCATTTGAACCATCCTTCCTGATAACATTGTGATAGCTCTTAATTTTGGCAATTTCTAATTGTATCTGTTCATTCGGAACACCATTAAGTTGCGATATCTTTTCCGTTTGCTGCAAACGGATCTCACCACCATTTACACCCATGCAACCCATAAGAATAATGAAGGCCAGGTCTTTATCGGCAGAAGCAACCATGGGTGCAATTAATGAACCCTCACTATGACCAATGATACCTATCTTATTGGAATCCACATCATCTCGTTTCTTAAGAAATTCAATCCCTGATTCAAGGTCTTTAGCAAAATCAAAAGTTGTTGCATCGTCATAGTTTCCTGTTGAGCTGCCAACACCTCTTTTATCATATCTCAATACAACAAAACCATTACGCGTAAAATAATCAGCCAGAAGGTGAAAATGCCCCATTTTTGTTTCATTTCTGTCGGTATGTCCTGAGCCATGAACTAAAATTATGGCCGGGGATGAATTGCCGGATTCCGGTAATGTTAAAGTCCCTGCAAGGTCAACATCATCTTTGCTATTGTGGAATATTACTTCTTCATAAGAATAAGGAAATGGACCTTTTGGAGTCTGTGTACGGATTACTTCACCCGGCAGCTTCTCTACTTTATTAAGGACAAGATCAAAAGTGTCATCACCTTGCTTGTATTCACCTTTGAATGACTGATCTTCAGTAATATATCTTCCTGAATAACTTATTCCTGCTGCTGCAAATACAATTTCGAGCTGGTTCTTGGATACAATTACTGTGTCCATGGGAATGTCAAAAGCCTTCTGCTCAATAATATTCATAGTAGCTGAAAGACCTCCATTAGCTCCATCATCGATTACAAAAGCTATTCTAAGTTGTAAGGCCTCAGAAATTTTCATTGATCCTAGCCAAATACCTGTAAATTCCTGGATCGAACTTGTGTTTGGGCTTTCAAAAGTAGTAAGGCATGACATAATGGCTAAAAGGAATAATAGATTTAATTTTTTCATGATTCAAAATTTTAAGTTTCTATTGAATTCATGAGCTAAGCTAGGGTTGCCATTAGCTTAATAAAAATCTAATACACCAATGAGCAGATAATTTATCTGAATTGCATCTCTTATTATTTGAATGAGGTTTAGGAAATTATTCTTTTCTGCTCTTAAATCTTTGCAGAAAGTCTTCACGGTAGGTAATGCCAATCGGAACCGGGTCGCCTTGTATTATCACTCTGTGTTTCTCAATTATATCAATATGACTTAAGGAAACGACAAAAGATTTATGAATTCTTACAAATTCATTACCCGGAAGAAGCTCAGATACTTCTTTCATACTCATCAGAGCCATTATTTTCTTGGAGTCGGTGTAAAAGATCATGTAATTTCCGGCACCTTCGATATATCTGATGGAATTAATAGAAACCTGGTTGATTTGAGTCCCGCTTTTTATGAATACATTTTCATTTTTATCATTGCTTAGGCTTTTATCCAGAGCATTGCCAATCTTATCTACAGCCTTAAGAAATCGCTCATATTTTATGGGCTTAAGTAAATAATCAATTGCATTATACTCATAGCTTTCAGCCCCGAACTCCGGATAGGCAGTTGTGAATATTACTCTTGGTGGATTGTTGAGAGATTTAATTAATTGCAGACCTGTTAGTTCCGGCATATTAATGTCAAGAAAAACCAAATCTACAGAGTTGTTCTGCAGATATGACAAGGCCTTAAAAGGATTGGTGAAACTATTCAGCAATTCCATAGAGGGAGTTTTTAGAACATAATTACTGATAAGTTCAAGGGCAAAAGGTTCATCATCAACAACAATACAATTCATGGCTATTAATTGAAGGTGATTTCTAATTCAACAAGGAAACTATCAACTTTTTCCAAGATATTCAATTTATGAGAATTTGGATATATTAATGCCATCCTTTTCTTTACGTTTTCAAGACCAATTCCAGAGTGGGACTCTTCCTTTTTATCACCCTTACTATGATTTGAGTTCTCGATTTTGCAAATAATCTTATGTTTCTCGATTTTTAAATCAATATTGATAAAGGATTTGAGATTTAAACTAATCCCATGTTTAAAAGCATTTTCAACGAATGGTACGAGAATCAAGGGGGCGATTTTATCTTTCTTGATATCTCCGGTAACATTAAATTCAATCTTTAGTTGTGTATCCTTTGAAATCCTGAGTTTCTGCAAATCAATGTAATTGTTCAGGTAATCTATCTCCTTCTCCAGCTCAACTCTTTCAGCATTACTTTCATAAAGCATATACCTCATTAAGCCCGATAACTTCTCAATAATATCTGCGGTTATTTCATCTCCTGATTTTGTGGCGCTCGCAAAGGCAGTATTAAGGACATTAAATAGAAAGTGAGGGTTTATCTGAGCCTTAAGAAAGTTAAGTTCTGCAGCTAGTTTCTCTTCTTTTAGTTTTTGTTTTAACCTCTCATTTGCAAACCAATTCTTTGAGAATCCATAGGTGACTGCCAGGGATAATATGATCAAACCTGTTACAATATTTAAAATTAGCTGCGAGCCAAACGGTTCTTCAAATGTTGAAAATTTGGCAGTGAAAAAGGCATAACCTATTACAGACTTAATAGTCATCAATACGAGGAAAACAAATGTTATCCAGACTAAAATTAAAACTGCCTTTTTGTTTCCGGAGAATATGGGTATCAGGTATATGGATACTGTGTAAAATAGAATAATATTAATGATGGTTCCAATTGTCAGAGGATAGAATATGGAACCATCAGCCTTAGTAAATACTCCCAATGTATTGGCTCCATTTAATATCAACAGATAACCGGTAAGCCATAGAATAATATGGATTGTTGGCTCAACGATTTTTCTCATCACTCTCATATTTGTACAAATCAATCTTCCCGCTTAACACATCTTCCCAGCGAATAGGATCTGTTTTAACCAGCTCATGTCTATCCTGAGGAATATATTTTTTCAAACTGTCCTTTCTGACATTAAAATCAGGCAAAATTGCCAGATTGTTCCATTCTTCGGGATCAGTTTCAAGGTTATATAATTCCTCTTCATCTCCATTGTAGTTTATATAATGCCATTCATTTTTCCTGATGGAATAATGCCTGTTAGTTAGGCTTGAAATGGCCGGATATGACCAATCTGATTCAGGATTTGTAAGCAAGGGTATTAAACTGTGCCCACTGATACCGGCTTTTTGAGGAATGCCACATAATTCTGTGAGAGTAGGGAATATATCTACCAGTGATACATTACTGTAACAGCTTTCTGAAACACTGCCATTCTTAAGTCCGGGGCTGTCTTTAGGTGCTTTAATGAAGAGTACAGAATTGATCACATTATCCCAAAGGGCAAATTTACTCCAGTCTTCCTTCTCCCCAAGTTGCCATCCATGGTCTGAGAAAATGACAACAATCGTATTATCAGAATAATCACTTTCTTTAAGCTTATCCAATAACTGTCCAACAAGATCGTCGGCATAATTTATTGAAGCAAGGTAGCCCTGAACAGCTTCCTTCCACAAATCATTTTCTAAAATTTTATTATGCCAGAATACCCTGGCTGTTTTCTGACCAGTTGGAGGCAAGTCCTCTCTGTCGCCTTCCAGGACTTTTGGTAATTGAATATTATCAATAGGGAATTTATCATAATATTTCTGGGGTACATACCATGGCAGGTGAGGCCTGTATAATCCGCATGCCAGGAAAAAAGGTTTGTCGTGCTCTTTTTCAAGCTGTTCTGAGACCCACTGTACAGAGGAGTAATCCCCTGTTTCTTCGGTTGAAAATGGAAGAGGCTCAAAATCAAATGCAACATACATCCCTTTATAATGGGGCATTGTGAATTTATTCCCTTTTGGATCATCCTCTCTTATCTCATTATCCTGCTTAGTGAAAATCATTCTTTGATTTAATGAATCATAATCCGGAAGAAAGTAGTTGGGGAAATGTTGAATTTTTGAAGGAAAATAATCATCCCATGATCTGGGATCAGGCATGTTGTTATGGAATAGTTTTCCAGCTCCTGCAGTCCAGTACCCATTTTCTCTGAAGTACTCCGGAAGTGTGAGTTCATCAGGAAGAACATGACGCCATATTTGCGGATTATTGTACAATCCCGTTACCCATGGGTTTTTCCCTGTCATCATTGCAGTACGCGAAGGATTACAAGAAGGCGAAGCACAATATGCATGCTGGAAAACCATTGCCTCTTCAGCAAACTTTGAAAGACTTGGCGTTTTTGCCTGAGGATGGCCACCCAGAGGTTCTATCCAGTTGTTGAGGTCATCGACTGAAATCAGGAGGACGTTGGGCTTTGGTGCTGAGCATGAAACTATAAAACCTATAATAGAAACTATGGCGATTCTTTTTAAACAAGATAGCATGACTTTTCTTATTTTAGTTCAATCAATAATTTTTTGATTGATTTTATAGGTAAATATACAATAAGATCATCGCCTTCCAGCTCATGCTTCAGACCAATTCGTGCTTCTTCAAATTTCTCACCATCAATATAAACTTCCGGCTCATCTCCATTCCAATTCTTAATATAAAAGGCAGGGTTATTGATTGGTGATTTCTTATTGCCTTTTACCTTAATACTTATACTTTTACTTAAGCCTGAAGCCTGAAGCCTCAAGCCTTCAATCTGGTAGCATCTTTCAGATTTGTCATATCCTGATGTTTCAAATCCTTCTGATACTTCGATATCCGGCGCATAGGCCCACGATTTACCAAATTCAATTATCTCATCAAGGGTCATATCATTCATGCCATAAAGCCCATTCCAATACATCCTGTCACCCTTTTCATGAATTATAGGATCTGAGATAGGGAAGGAAGTTGCATGTGAAGGTCTGTCACCCACTCTGGTGGTACGGCCATCGCATCTTGCCTGACCAACGGGGAAATGGTTACATCCGGCTGGACGATTATAGGCAGAAAGCTTTCCATCTCTTAAATTCATCTTGTTTCCAGGTTCGAAGCATATGAAGGGCTTATGCTCAGACTTAAACCCATATTGTTGTATGGTGAAATCTTTTGTGTTCCCCCAGTCGAGTGGCTTAGGTGATTCAACAAATGATTGTTTCCCTTTGTTACCATCATAGTCAGCTACCAGGGCATTGTCTATTTCCAATAGGTCGGAAACTTTCTGTCCGGGATGAAGGAGTGCCAGTGTTTCTTGAAATTGCCTTGGATAACCTAAACTACCAGTTTTCCACGATACCTTTCTGATTGCGGTAGCATCAGGATAAATAAAGTAGTATTCATCAATCCAGCATTCCCAACCTGTTTTTGGATCAGGCCTCCAGGTACTTAGGTAAGCGCTAGTAGGAGCATATCTCCAATGAACAACTACACGTGCATCTGTATTCTCAATGATACGGACATGTGAATATCTGCAATGTCTGTCTTGCATATGTTCAAAACAACCTTCATTATCATCAGTCCCTGTACCCCAGGCTTCCACGCTTTGGTCGCTCATCCAGTTTTCATTTTCCGATACCCAGGATGCCCCGTATCGTATACCTCGCCAGAATATCAGTTTAATTGGTGATTCTTCAAAACATACAACTATATCCGGATCCTGATCCACAGGCCATAAATTATCCCATCCTGGGAAATACTTTAGTTTGGTGTAGAAGGCCCCAAATCTGCCGGGGTGTTTTTCAATTGTGGGAAGGCGACGTGTGGCAATATCAGGATTACCCGGAGAAAGAGATGAGAAATTTGTTTTTATTTGCTCTCCGGATAATGAAGTATCATATATCCTGATCTCATCAAAAATCCCATCAATGCCAAAATATTGCTCTATAGTACCCCAGGTACGGTGAATATCAGAAGGTTTGGCAGGTTCATTTACCATCCCGATAACATAGCCATTATTTGGAAAACGTATTGATCCGTTCAGCTCTGCACTCGCAACTAATTCGCCATTGATATACAGTTTGATGTCCTTATTGGCAGTATATACCCCTGTAATGTGAATCCATTCTCTAAGTGGCAGTGTTTCCTGACCACTACTGGCGACTATCCATTGCTCGCCAACCGCAACTTCCATAGAAGCCTGACCTAAAGGCCCAATCTGAAGTCTGTAACCCTGGGTTTCATCTGAAATAGTTGAAACTAACGGGCACCAGTTCCATGGGTAATTACCAAGTGCTACCCAGGCTTCAACAGTTAGTTCATCCCCTTTGGCTATTCTGTTATTGCCCATAGTTTTAACACAAGAAGTAAATCCGTCAAACCTAAGTCCGCTACCTATAACTCCTTTAGCTTCATAGCTGTACCCTTCAACCGTATCGGCTATTCCTGATATTTTTTCCAGGATTGTTCCATTGTTAAGCTTGCCGAAATCCCAATGAGATACAGGATTTTGAGCTTTAATACTAAAGCTGGTCAGAATTAATAATGCTGCTAAGTAGAATGTTTTGGTAGTTTTCATATTTTCAGAATTTATCCTAACAAAAATAGGTAAATGATTCTCAAATGATATCGCAGATATTAGCATTATCGGTTTCCATTTTGCGGTTATATTTGCTTACCTTTAATACTCCTAATTGCCTAAACTGACTCTAATATGAAATACATTTTCAGTATTTTATTGTTTGGTTCTTTGTTTTTAATACCATTTAGCTCTTCTTTTTCACAGGTTCTGGAAAAAAAGGCTCCTGTATTAGAGAAGGACTATTTGCTTAATGAATTTAATCTTGGTTCATTTTCAAAATCAGGTCCTGATAAAAATAGGGGAATTACCTTAGAGTACATGGCTTACGAGTTAGGTTTTCTTGGTGGATCAGGAGCGACAGTGCTTTTTTTTATGGTCGGATTTGCTGCAGTCTGGGTAGGTAATGGGGCGCTGGCTATCCCATGTATTATTTTATCCGGAGTCTCAGCACTTGCCACACCTTACTTTTCTGGTAGATTGTTAGAGTGGGCAGGTAGGAATTACCACCCAGAAGGGACTAAGAAATCTGCAATAATAGGATCATATATTGGAATTGGTGCCATTGGATTAAGTGCATATTTAATCCAATTATCACGACATGGTTACAATGTTGGTATGAATAGGTTATTGATTGGGTCATTCTTTATCCTTCCTGGGATTGTAGCTGTTGCAGCTTACAATATGAGTGGCAATTCTAAAGAAACTCTTACAAATACGGCTCTGGTCAATCTTAAAGGTGGTAAGCTTTCCGCCGGAATGCCAAATATTACAATTTCTCCAAAGCCATTTAGCCCCGGAGAAAACTTTACGCAGTTCAAGCTAATAAGCTTAAAGTTTTGATTTAAGATCTATCGAAATAAAAGTCGCTTGATTTTGTTTTGCTTCTTACCTTTGGAGAACCCATTTTCACCCGGCACTCATTTCACTCAAATCAAATTGCTAAGTGTAAGCTTTTGATTCAAATCAGTTAAAAAAGTGGAATTCTACTTAAATTGTTAATCATATATTTATCCAGTAATATGGCGACCATGAAAAAAGGAATCTTTAGTCTTTCATCTTTCATCTTTATACTTACTTTCTGCCTTTCTGCTTTCCTGTGTTCTTGCCTTAAGGGGCCTGAAAGGCCAAACGTTATCCTGATTTTAACTGATGACCAAGGCTATGGTGATATCGGAATTCACGGAAATCCATGGGTTAAAACTCCTGCTATGGATAAGCTTCATGATCAGAGTGTTTGTCTAACGAACTTCCATGTTGATCCATGCTGTGCCCCAACCAGGTCGGCCTTGCTAACCGGACAATATTCATCAAGAACAGGAGTTTGGCATACCATTGGTGGCCGTTCTCTTCTGGGGACAGATAATGTGACTATGGCTGAGGCGTTTAGGGATGAAGGATATAAAACAGCTATTTTTGGAAAGTGGCATCTCGGCGAGAATTATCCTTTCCGTCCGATGGATAGGGGCTTTGAAGAATCTGTGATCCACCGAGGAGGTGGAGTGGGGCCAAATCCGGATTATTTCGGGAATGATTATTTTGATGACACCTACGTTCATAATGGGGTCTATGAAAAATATGAGGGTTATTGCAATACAGTATGGTTTACAGAAGCCATGAAATTCATAAAGGAAAATCAGGATAGACCTTTCTTTTGCTATGTGTCAACAAATTGTCCTCATGCTCCGCTTATAGTTGATTCATCTTATTCAGAACCTTATAGATCATTGGTTCCAGACAGACTGCCGGATTACTATGGAATGGTAACTAAGGTTGATGAAGATCTGGGAGTCTTTATAAATCAGCTTGATGAATTGGAATTGTCAGATAACACTATCCTGATATTCATGACAGATAATGGTCCTTGCCCATGGTTTGGGGGTATTATAATCGATGATCAGGGTTTCCCGTTAGAGGGATACAGTTGTGGGATGAGAGGTGGTAAAATTTGGGGCTATGAGAATGCCCATCGTGTTCCATGCTATATTCGGTGGCCTGATGGTGGCATTTCGGGTGGCCGGGAAATTGATCAACTAACGGCCCATTTGGATCTTTTCCCAACCCTATTAGATTGGTGCAAAATTAAGGAACCCTTTCAGGCAGGTTTCGACGGTATTAGCCTCAATTCCTTAATTTCTGAACCCGAAGAAGAGTGGCCTTCCCGAACTCTTTTTGTTCACAACCAGAGAGTTGATTATCCGGTCAAATACAAGGAGTATCAGGTTCTGACTGAAGATTGGAGGTTGCTGATGAGAGACAGCCTTGAATTATATGATATTAAAAATGATCCAGGCCAGACTAAAGATCTTTCTCTTGAAAATCAAGGTGTTGTTAAGAACCTGAAAACCCAGTATGAGCTTTGGTGGGAACATATCTCGGCCAATTTTGATAAATATAATCCAATAATTCTAGGTAGCGAAAAAGCAAACCCAGTTATGCTATATAGTCATGATGCTCATCGGCCAAAAGGAGAACAGGCGTTTTGGGTGATTAATGTAGAAACGGCTGGTGAGTACAAAATAAAACCCTGGTTGCGTCCAAAAGAAACAGGAAAAACGCTTGAGGGAACAAAAGTATTAAAAGGCTATATCAGGATAGGAGATCAGGAATATGAAAAGAACCTCGAGGAAGGTAAGGATGAAATAGTTTTTTCTATCAAGCTTGGGGCAGGCGAGACAAAAATTAGCGCCTGGTTCGAAACCAAGGAAAAGACAATGAGATCGTATAGCCTGGAGGTGAAGAAATTAGCCAATTAATCAATGTGTCAATTAATCATTAAACTCATAATTTCAGCTTGCTGATCCCGATTTTTATCGGGGCATAACTCATAACTCATAACTCATAACTCATAACTCATAACTCATAACTCATAACTCATAATTCATAATTTACCGAGACCATGAAAAAACTTCTTCTGTTAGTCATTATGTTCCCAATCCTGGTAAACGCACAAATTAAGGTTCCCGACCGCGGATTCATCAGTACATCACCTGCAACCACCTGGGAAGAAGGTCTTATATCAGGAAATGGTACAATTGGTGCCAATGTATTTAGCAGACCCTTAGATGAGACTGTAATCTTTACACACGAACGTATGTTCCTTCCCATGGGGCCTCCAACCATGCCACCAGATCAATCTGCCAGGTTGTTTGAAATTAGAGACTTGATAGATAAGGGCTTATACAGGCAGGCTACGCAGTTGCAAATGGATCTTTCAGGGCAGGAGGGCTTTATGTATCCTGATCCCTTTGTTCCAACATTTGATCTTGGAATAACTATGAATACTGATTATGAAATCAGGGATTATGTGAGGTCAACAAATTTTGAAACTGGTGAGGCAGTTGTTTATTGGGCTGATAAAAATGGCAGTTATGAAAGAAGATTATTTGTTTCAAGAGCAGATGGTATCGCTGTGATGAAGATCTCAGGATCAAAAAAAGGAATGATTAATTGTGAACTTAGATTAAAGCGTAGGATCCCATCCGATAAGCTAAGGTATAATTATGTAGAGGGTTCAGCCAAACGTTTTTCCAGCCATATAAAAGACGTTGAAATTGGTGCGAAGAATAATTTTCTTACTTACGAGCATAGCTTTTCCCAAGCTTATCCTGGAAGTGTTCAGAAAGTTGAAGGGCTTGCTCGTGTTATTCAATCAGGGGGTGAGGCAGAAATGACCAGAGAGAGTATAATAATACATAATGCCAACGAAGTCCTGATATTGATAGATCTGGATCTTATCTATGATCCAGTAAAATCTGTGACCGATGACCTGAAAGCTGAACTACTGGCATATACCCCTGATTACGATGCTTTTTTGAAGAGGCACGCAGAAATTCATGGAGAAATGTTCAATAGGATGAAACTGGATCTTGGTGGTGGAGATGACCATTTAAAGACAACTGAGGAATTAATTGAGTTATCCACAATGGATGACATGAATGAGGCTTTGATAGAGAAAGAGTTTGATGCAGCCCGCTATAATATTATCTCTTGTACAGGAGAGCTACCACCTGTGCTTCAGGGAGTTTGGGCAGGAACTTTTGTGCCCGACTGGGCCAGTGATTTTACCCACAATGGGAATGTCCCAAGTGCTATTGCAGCAATGCTTATGGGTAATAATCCTGAGCTTATGCTTGCCTATACATCTTATATGGAATCTATCGTTCCATGGATGGAAATTAACGCAAAACATCTATTTGGTAGTCGTGGTATTGTCCTACCATCCCGTTCAACAACAAATGGCTACAATAATGCTCTTGCCGGATCCTTTGCTGGAGGTTTTTGGGTAGGTGGTGCTTCCTGGGCTGCCCATTTCTTTTACGACTATTATCTCTACACCGGTGATGAGACCTTCCTGATGGAACATGCCATACCATTCATGGAGAAATGTGCAATTTTCTTTGAAGATTATCTTTACGAAGGCTCGGATGGAAAATACGTCTTCTCACCAACACAGTCCCCGGAAAATACACCTGGTAATACCAATTCTCAGGGAACTTTCAATGCAACAATGGATGTTGCAGCAGCCAAAGAACTTTTTGCCAATTTGATAGCTGCATCAAACAAGATGAAGGTTAATCAGGGTGAAATAGAAAAGTGGAAAATGATGCTGGCAATGATGCCTGATTACATGATTAATGAGGATGGCATAATAAAGGAATGGCTAACACCAAGATTGGAAAATAATGATGCTCATAGGCATTCCTCTCAATTATATCCACTTTATGATGGAATGTCCCCCGAGATTGAGAATAGCCCCGAACTTCAGGAAGCTTTTAAAAACAGTATTCTGTACAAACTAGACAAACATTGGAGAGGAGGGAGATCCGGATTTATGTCTTTTGGATTAGTACAACTCGGGCAGGCTGCAACTAGTTTGGGTGAGGCTGAAATTGCTTATGAATGTCTTCAGCATTTAGTTAACCGTTTCTGGTTGAGTAATATGGCTTCAATGCATAATGCTACCGAGCTATTCAATATGGATATTAGTGGTGGGCAACCTGCAGTGATAATAAAGATGTTGGTAGCATCTGATCCCGGAAGAATTAAACTTCTTCCAGCTGTTCCAAAAGTATGGGATAAAGGTAAAATTGAAGGGGTTCTTTGTAGAGGACAGATTGAGGTAAAGAGTCTGGAATGGGATACATCAGGATTAAAGGTTTCATTATTATCAAAGAAGAAACAAAGTATTCAACTCCAGGCATATGGGAAAACGAAAAGCATAAAACTTGCTGCTGGCAAGGAAACTGAATTTAGTATTTCAAAATAGCAGGAACAATGTTAAGGAGGCCGCATAATAGCGGCCTTCTTTTTTATCGCCCAGGGTAAGGAATAACTTTAGCTCTTATAGCCCAATCAGCCCACATTTTGGCTAATTCATCTACCTTTTCAGGATACTTAGAAGCAAGGTTATGTAGTTCAGATCGATCTTTACTAATGTCGTAAAGTTCCCATTTGTCAGTTGGTATTGGGTTTTTACGGCCAGCTGCTGCTACCAACTTCCAATCACCATCACGTATCCCCTGTTTGCCAATATGTTCCCAATACATAGTAGGATGGTCCATTAATTCGCCCGAGAAGGTAGGGGAAAGGCTCACTCCTTCCATTGGGTGGATATCAGATCCCATAAATTTTATTGGATAATCCGCACCGCTTACATCCACAATTGTCGACATGATATCCGGTAACTGGCCCCTTTGTGACATAATTTCACCTTTAACTTTTATACCCTTAGGCCAATGCATGATAAGTGGTGTGGAAATGCCGCCTTCATGAATCCAATGCTTAAAAAACCTGAAAGGTGTATTTGACGTGTTAGCCCAGCCTTTGTCGTACAAGGGGTAACTACCGTCCGGACCAGGGATAATTGTTGGTCCTACGAGAACCGGATTACCATCACGTGTTTGCATAGGTGGCCATATTTGAGCTTGTAAGCCATTTTCCCCCAGTGGTTTATATTCAATGCCTTTGTATAATTCTGTATTGACATTATTAAGCCAGCTTTCAGCACAGGCTCCATTGTCCTGAAGGAAAAATATTAAAGTATTTGCCAACTCACCATGAGCTTCGAGCTCATCAACAATTCTCCCAATACCTTGATCCATACAGTCGATCATAGCAGCATAAACCTCCATCATATCCGATTCCCACTGTTGATAAGGTCGTTCATCCCAATTCCAAACCGCCTGCGACATTTCTGCATCAGGAGGTAAAATGCCTAAGTCAGTCATTTTCTTTAATCTGGCTTCACGAATTGGATTATACCCTTTATCATAAAAACCATCATATTTTGCTATATCCTCAGGCAGGGCATGCATAGGCCAGTGAGCTGCCGTATATGCCAGGTAGAGAAAAAATGGCTCATCAGGGTGATCCTCAATATGAGATCCCAGATATTGCAGAGCATTATCTGTGATTGCATTGGTGTAATAAAAATTCTCAGGCTGATATTCTGAGTCATTTTCCGGAGTGATATAAGTATTTCCTCTACATAAAGTGGTAGGGTCATAATAACTGCCAGCACCAGTTATTGTGCCATAAAACTTATCGAAGCCTCTTTGTAATGGCCAATTGTTATTTGGGCTATCGGCTTTGTTGTGAAGGGTTACATGCCATTTACCCGACATATAATTTTTATAACCAGCTTCTTTTAAAACCTGTGCAATAGTCACGCAATGCTCATTAAGGTCGCCATGATACCCCTCTCTGTTGCCTTCATTAGTCATTTCACCGATTCCGGCTTGGTGTGGGTGCAGTCCTGTTAATAGACTTGCCCTCGTAGGACAGCATCTGGCAGTATTGTAAAACTGTGTATAACGAATGCCATTTGAAGCCAGCTGATCCAGGTTAGGTGTATTTATTTCACCTCCATAGCATCCAATAT
>CAYXQX010000025.1:0-17750 GCA_964467485.1 uncultured Porphyromonadaceae bacterium
TAAACGTGAGAAAGCTCCTTCTGGAGGGTCAGATGATTCATAATTGAAGTAGAGATTATTGTATAAGGCTTTTGAAGGTATCCTGATTTTAATTTTTTCCTCTTCAAAACTGTTGGTTTCGGCATATGGAAAATAGGAGCTATAAAAAGGAAGCTGCTCAGGTTCCAGCAAGCTTAGGGAGGTGTCTTTCACGACATTAAATTCCACCTTACTCAAATTTCCTGCTACATCGCGGGTCTCCAGCAAGATTTTATGTGTGCTATTGTCTTTCAAGTCGATTACTCCCTTGTTTTTTGCAAATTGCAAAATGCTCAGAGGGTTGTTTTGCTCAATGAATGTTTTATAAATGGAGCGACGGTTGTTTTTATATTCAGCATAGTCAACAAAGGTGTTTATGTATCTGGTTTCCGCGAAGGAAAATTCGTTTATTTCAGAATTGAAATAAAGTTCATTATCAACAAACATCTTAATACTATATACCCCGCATTTATTTGAACTGCCGTTTAGGAAATCAATAGTTTCAATTCCAATTCCAAATTCCTCATCAAGCGGAATGGGTTGTTTAGCATTTAAATAGTATTTTCCATTAGCTCCGGATACACGGTATCTGTCGGGTTTTTTTAAGCCATTCCTGCCCTTCAGACTATAAAAGCTGATGCTGTAAATAACCGGAGGCCTTGTGTCTAGTACCTTGAAAGAAAAGAGGAGTGGATTTACGGGGTTCTCAGTTTGAGAATCCCTGAGTTCAAAGTGTAGATGGGGGCCTTGTGAGCTTCCTGAATTTCCCGACAGACCAATAACTTCTCCTTTTTTAAAAGAAAATGTTCCTGCTTTAGGAAAAAGGTCTACTCCGAAAGACTTTAACCGATATTGCTGGTCTCTTACATACTTTGCTAATTCCTCATCAAATTCGTCAAGGTGTCCGTAAACGGATGTATACCCATTGGGATGGGTCATGTACAGGGCATGCCCATATCCGCCTGCCTGAACTTTTATTCTGGAAATATATCCATCACTAACAGCCCTTACCGGCTCCCCAATGTGTCCTCCGGTTTTCAGATCAATCCCTGAATGAAAATGATTACTTCTCACTTCTCCGAAATTACCTGCAAGGAACAACTCAATATCCAATGGAGTTCTGAAGTCTTTTTTCGACTGATCGAGTTGACTCAATGCCCCATTTGGAAGAGCAAGGGCAGCAAAAAGTATAGTAATAATTAATTTAAGACCTGATTTTATTTGCATGGGTGCCAAATTTAGTAAATTCTGTTTTATTTTGATATGATGATACCGTATGCTATTTTTGCAGTAAATAATCATGCATGGCTGGCGAACAGGAAATAATTGTGCAAGACTTAATTGACCGGGTTCACCAATTAATGGTGAGGTACTCGGAATTAAAGAAGCAAAATAGTCGGTTAAGCATAGAAAATGACGATCTTAACCGAAAGTTAAGTGAACAGAAAGTAAAAATTGAAAATTTAGAGCAACGGTATGAAACGGCGAAAATCGCCACAAATGTCCTGGCTCCGATAGAAGATAAAGAAGAAGCCAGGGGACAGCTGAACAAGATAGTGCGGGAAATTGATAATTGTATTGCTCTTTTGAACAGATAAAGCGGGAAGGATGGATGGTAAGTTCCACATAAAGTTGCAAATTGTTGGCAGATACTATCCACTCGTTATTGACAGGAAGGATGAGGAAAGATATAGAAAAGCTGCAAGACTGATAAACGAAAAGGTAGCACAATACAAACAAAAATACAGAGATAAAGATATTCAGGATTTTTTAGCCATGACATCTTTGCAATTTGTGCTAAAAGAGTTAAATTTGACTGAGCAGATAGAAAGTCAACCGATGATGTCAGTATTAAAGAATCTGGCAGATGAACTGGAAGATTTGGTTCAAAATGAGTAAACGCGTTCTTTGCATAATAATACTGCCCGTATTAATCCTTTGGTTTTTGTAAAACTCAACATTTTTGCAATTGGAGTTATGCTCATAATCATGTAGAACAGGCCTCTATATCCCGGTACTTGTGCCGGAGGAGCTTCTTCGGAAGCCGGTGGACGTTCGAAATGGTTGGCGGCTCCTTCCCTGTTATATTGGGGTTTTCTTACAAAGGATTTAGTACGGGTTTTTTTTAAAATGATGGGCTATGCCCTAAATAATATATATAAACATAATAGATACTATATGGAAACAAATGCAATAATAATAGGTGCCCTCGCATTTTTAGTAGGTGGTATTCTGGCTTTTTTTCTGGGGAGAGTGAGTCTGCAGAACAAGGCAAAGAATATTTTGAAGGAGGCAGAGGGAGATGCTGAAATGATTAAGAAGGATAAAATTCTTCAGGCCAAGGAGAAATTTCTGCAGCTAAAAACCGAACATGAGAAACTTATCAATGAGAAAAACAGTAAGATTCTCATGTCGGAAAACAAAATCAAGCAAAGAGAGTCGAATCTATCACAAAGGATAGAAGATAGCCAAAGGAGGATTAAGGAGAATGATGCCATCAGGCAGAATATGGATAATCAAATGGCCTTGGTTAACAAGAAATCTGAGGAATTGGAGAAAGTGCAATCACAAGCTGTTGAGAAATTGGAAGCAATTTCCGGCCTTTCAGCCTCTGAAGCAAAAGAGAATCTGATAGAGTCTCTTAAATCAGAAGCCAAGGCAGAGGCTATGAGCTATATTACCGAGGCAATGGATGAAGCCAAGATGAATGCTACCAGGGATGCCAAAAAGATTGTTATTAATACCATTCAGAGAGTTGCATCCGAAGAAGCTATTGAAAATTCGGTAACGGTATTTAATATTGAGAACGATGATATTAAGGGAAGGATAATAGGCAGGGAAGGTCGTAATATCAGGGCTCTTGAAGCAGCAACCGGAGTTGAAATTATTGTTGATGACACACCCGAAGCTATTATACTTTCGGCTTTTGATCCTGTTCGTCGCGAAATAGCCAGGCTTGCTCTTCACCAGTTGGTAACTGATGGACGGATACATCCTGCCCGTATTGAAGAAGTGGTTAAGAAGGTACATAAGCAAATAGAGGAAGAGATCAGTGAGACTGGAAGAAGAACAACTATCGACTTGGGTATTCACGGACTACATCCCGAATTGATGAGGTTGGTTGGTAAGATGAAGTATCGTTCTTCATACGGACAAAACTTGCTTCAGCACTCCAGAGAGGTGGCAAATCTTTGCTCCATAATGGCTGCTGAATTAGGTCTGAATCCCAAAATAGCTAAGAGAGCTGGTTTGCTGCACGATATTGGAAAGGTTGCTGATGAAGAACCCGAACTACCCCATGCCGTTTTAGGCATGAAGCTGGCCGAAAAATATAAGGAGAAACCAGATGTTATAAATGCCATCGGATCTCACCACGAAGAGGTTGAAATGACAACCTTGATTGCTCCTATTGTTCAGGTGTGTGACGCAATATCCGGCGCCAGACCAGGTGCAAGACGGGAAGCAGTTGAGTCATATATCAAGAGGCTAAAGGGCCTTGAAGAACTGGCAATGACTCACCCCGGTGTTATTAAAACCTACGCTATTCAAGCAGGGCGTGAGTTAAGAGTGGTGGTCGGATCAGAAAAGGTCTCAGACAAGGATGCCGAGTCTTTATCATACGATATTGCTAAAAAGATCCAGGATGAGATGATCTATCCGGGGCAAGTGAAAATAACTGTAATCCGTGAGACCAGGTCGGTCAATTATGCTAAGTAAAAAGTATGCTGACGCCTGTTGAGCTTTTGGGTGAACTGTTTGTAAAATGGTCCGGTACTAAAGCCCGGACCATTTCACCTTTACCCCAGTCGGGGTCTTCAAGAGAGTATTACAGACTGAGTTCTGATTCTGTCACGGCCGTTGGTGTGCATCATACCGACCTTAAGGAAAATGCTGCTTTTGTGTACTTCTCCAGGCATTTTCGAGAAGCAGGATTGCCTGTCCCCGAAGTATACATGGAGGATCTGTCCAATGGAATCTATCTCCAACAAGATCTGGGTGATACAATGTTATTCGACCTCACGGAAAGGGTTGGCGATGAGGCTAAGGGCCTTATGCTTAGGAGTCTGGATCAAGTAGTTTACTGGCTACCAAAACTGCAGGTTATAGGTCATAAAGGATTGGACTATAGTAAGGCTACGCCACGTGAATCTTTTGACAAGCAGTCGATGATGTGGGATCTTAATTACTTCAAATACCATTTTCTGAAGTTATCAGGAGTTGGCTTTGATGAGCAAAAACTTGAGGACGATTTTTCAACTCTATCAGGGTTTCTGTCCAGTGCATCCCGTGATTTTTTTATGTTTAGGGATTTCCAATCGAGGAACATTATGGTGCAGGATGATAAGGTGTGGTTCATTGATTATCAGGGAGGGAGAAGAGGGTATCCGGCTTATGATCTGGCTTCCTTACTTTTTGATGCAAAAGCAGGCTTTACACCTGAGCTGAGAAGCGAATTACATGAAAAGTTTATTAAGCATTTTGTGAATCTTGGCAATATTGATACGAAAGAGTTCGAATCTTTCTATCCGGGATTTGTTTTGATTCGTAAAATGCAGGCCATGGGTGCTTTTGGATTCAGAGGCATAATAGAGGGGAAGGCCCATTTTCTGCAAAGTATTCCTCCGGCTATTCAGAATCTCGACTGGCTGATGCGGAATGTCAAATTTGACATAAATATTCCTGAATTATTGAGGGTTCTCAAAGAACTACCTCAAGCAAAATTTATTGAAAGGATTAAAAATCAACATGGCTAAAAAAGCAATGATTCTTGCTGCTGGAGAGGGAAGCAGATTACTTCCATTGACTAAGGATAAACCCAAAGCCCTCGTTCCATTCCATGGAGTAGCCATGCTGGAAATTCTGATGATCCGACTCATAAAAGCAGGATTTAAAGATATTGTCATCAATGTCCACCATCATAAAGAGCAGATAATTGATTTTGTAAGTAATAATAATGGGTTTGGGGCAAGAGTAGAGTTTTCTGTGGAGGAGGATTTGCTGGATACAGGAGGAGGGATTAAACATGCTATTTCAAAACTGGGATCCGAACCTGTGCTTTTTCATAATGTTGATGTTTTAACAGGGATTGATCTTGTGCAATTTTATAATGATCACATGGAGTGGGGTGGGATCGCGAGTTTGGCCGTTAAGGAAAGACCAACCTCCCGTCAGTTATTATTTAATAAGCATGCCTTTATGAGTGGCTGGCAACATCCGGAGAAAAGAATAAAAATAGTATCCAGAAATGGAAGAGATTTTTTAGAGACTGCTTTCAGCGGGGTATATATTTTGGATCCTTCTATGTACGACCTCTTTCCTGAAGAGGATGTTTTTTCATTTACTCCATGGATTTTGGAACTATCCGGTTCCAATGATATCCGGGGGTGGGAACATGATCAGGATTATTGGTTTGATCTGGGTACACCTTCCAATTTAAGCAAAGCAGAAAAAATGTTGAAAAGGGATACTGAACAAGACGGGACATTTATCCTTCCCTGAAGGTAAAAATTGTAACTTAGTTCCCAAAGTTCAAAACCCTGTGTCAGAATTCATAATCTACAAAGCCTCAGCTGGGTCGGGAAAGACATTTCAGCTTACCAGGCATTACCTGGAATTACTCCTAAGAGAGCCTGATAATTATAAGAAGATACTAGCCGTAACTTTCACTAATAAAGCCGCCGGTGAGCTTAAGGAAAGAGTGGTGGGAGACCTGGTGAAAATAAATGGACATGATCCCCACAGCTCAGATCATTTTGGATTTCTCTCTAAAAAGCTAAACAAGAAAGAGGCGGATCTGCAAAAAAATACCAGAGATATTCTAAGAAGCATTCTTCAGGACTACGGACGTTTCAGTATTGGGACGATAGACAATTTTTTCCAAAAGGTACTTAGGTCATTTAGTAAGGAAGTGGGGATCAATAATGGTTACAAGCTTGAGCTTAATGCGAGTTCTTTTTTGGCTGGTTCAGTTGACATGCTGATGAGCGATATTGATCAGGATAAGGCTTTATTATCATGGCTGGGTAAGTGGGTTGATTACAGGATACAAAATGATGAGAGTTGGGCAAGAATAGAAAAAGATTTGATCTCTATTGGATTTGAATTCCTTAAGGAGCAGTTAATGGAAGAGATGAACGAAGATTGGATTGATCATTACAGTGAGAAAGCCATCTCTTCATTTGCATCTCTTGTAAGGAAAATTGAGTTCTCTTTTGAAAAAGAGCTGGAAAATATTGCCAGCGAAGCAAAAGCTCTTCTGGATAAATATGGCTTAGATCCTTCTGATTTTAAGGGAGGTAGCAGAAGTGTTCCTGCTTACTTGATGGCAGTGAGTCATGATCCACGGTTTTTGAAAAGAGTACGTCCGGTTAAAGCTATTGATAATCCCGAGGAATGGTATAAAAAGACTTTGACGGAGGAAATGAGGAAAAGGATAGTGGAAGCATGGGATGGAGGCTTTAATAATCTTCTGAAAAAATTTCTAGAGTATCTCAATGAAAATGAACCGCTATACTATTCAGCTAACCTTATTCGCCAAAATATTTACTCCCTGGGCTTGAGCGGGAAATTGATGAATTATATTAATAAGCACTCTGATCAGACCAACAGTTTGCTAATTAATTTAACCTCACCTATATTGAATAAAATTATTGATGAAAATCCCACACCCTTTATTTATGAGAAAGTAGGTTCTTACTACGATCATTTCATGATTGATGAGTTCCAGGATACATCAAAACTTCAGTGGGCAAACTTTTTACCTCTTATAAGAAACAGTCTTTCACAGGACGATTTCAGCATGGTGGTTGGTGATGTAAAGCAATCAATATTCAGATGGAGGAATAGCGATTGGAAGCTTATGGCGGAAACGGCCAAGAGAGATTTAAAAGCATTTGGAATCAATGAGATGAACCTTGAGAATAATTGGCGAAGCAGGGATTCAGTTATTGATTTTAATAATTTGTTCTTCTCTTCAGCACCACAGAAAATTATAGAAAAGATTAAGCTTGACCTGGCGTCTGTAAGTGGACAATCAGATCTTGATGCTCAGGCTATTCAGGATATTTATTCAAATGTGTCGCAGAGCAAGGGATCAGGTAAGCCTGGAGGTTTTGTGGAAGTGGCATTTCAGGGGGAAGGGGATGAAGATTCCTGGGATTTAAAACTCCCTCGTCTTGTGGAAGAACTGCAGGTAAACCATCATTACAAGCCGGAGGACATTACTCTTCTTGTGCGGAAAAATGATCAGGCAAAGGCTATTGTAAAAATACTTCAAGAATATAAGGAAGAGCATGGTGTGGTTCATGGGTGTTCATATAATATTGTTTCTTCTGAAAGTTATGAGCTTAGTAATTCTCCTTCTGTAAGATGCATCATTTGGGCCATACGTTATATAATGGATCCCGAAGAATCTTACTACAAGGCAAGGCTGGCACAGGAATATATCAGTCTGAAGAGAAAGCAATTGTCTGATGGGGATTATAAGAACATAATAAAGATCAGGGAGTCGCCGAATCTTTTTGAAGAGCTGGTTCCTGTTGAGCTTATTGAAAAGCGGGAGTTATTTTCCTACTCCTCTGGTCCAACTCTTATTGAAGAGATCATACGCATAATGCAGTTACAGACTGAGGTTGATGAGTTACCTTATCTAATGGCATTTAGGGATCAGGTTATTGCGGGTATAGGAGTGGGTACTAGTTTGGATGATATTTCTGTGTGGTGGGATGATCAGGGTTATAAATTTAATGTTCCCATGACAGATCAGGCAGGGGCTATGAGGGTTATGACAATCCACAAAGCCAAAGGGCTGGAATTTAAGGTTGTAGTAATGCCCTGGTGTGACTGGGAGATGGGGACGGTAAAGGCCGGACAGCTTATGTGGGTGGAAACTAAAGGAACTGAATTTAGCCAGATCCCGATGATTCCTATGAGTTTTGGCAGTCAATTAGGCAAGTCGAGTTTTTCCTCTGTTTTCAGTAAGGAAAAGCTACAGATATACATGGATAACCTTAATCTTGTTTATGTGGCTTTTACCAGGGCCATCGACCGATTATATGCTTTTTGTCCCGCAAAGGTGAAAAAGGGCAGTTACAGGGTTAGCAATCTTCTAAAAGATGTACTGGATTCTGAAATTCATTCCGGTGTCTACTCTTTTGGCAATCCTGATACTATGCCTACCAGTAAGAAGGAAGCGGGAGACGTAAAAAGAATTGATTTTGAGTCTTTCCCACCCAAGTCATTTTCAGGGGTTTCCGGATTGCGCAAGACCTTTGATTCCAGGGCTATTCATCATGGGAAAGTTATGCATGAGATTCTGGAGAAGACAGTTGTATTATCTGATTTAAAGGAAGCGGTATTCAGTATGAGGGATAGAGGCGAGCTAGGGGATGTTGAGGCTGAAAATGTTTATAAGCATCTTACTTCTCTGCTCCAGCGTAAAGATATTGCCGATTGGTTTTCAGGTGAGAACCAGGTTTATGTGGAGAAAAGCATCTTGGTCCCCGGGAAAGGCGAATTTCGTCCCGACAGGATTATTGAGAAAGGCGGGGAGTTAATAATTCTTGATTATAAATTTGGTGATCCCAGGTCATCTCATGAACGTCAATTGAAGACTTACAGGTTGGCAATAGAGAAAATGGATTATTCAAAAGTTAGTGCTTATCTTTTATATCCGGAGTCGGGGTTATTACTTGAGGTTGAATAATCTACTTTAGCATACAGTCTACTTTTCCGTCTCTGGCTCTCCAGCAGGCAACGCTACAATTTGTTTCATCCAGATAAACACTTACCCTGTCGCCATCAACGGCTCTGATTATAGTGCTGTCGATTTTATACTCAGCAACAACCGTGTAGAAATTATCCACAGGAACCCATACGTCGAGGTAATCCTTAACAATGGTGTCCTTGAGAAATAATATTCCGGATTCAAGTTTTCCTTTATAAACCGTTACCGGAATACTGTCACCCTTATTAAAAGGGCTCAGATCAATAGCCAGAATCCCTTCGGTGGGTTTAATGTCCCAGCAATTATCGCAAGAAAGATTTAAATTATCTATTTCGCAGGTGGTTAAAAGTAGGCTTAAGGGCAATAAAAGGAGGATCAAACCTGATGTTTTAGACCTGCCGTACTTTGAGCAATAATTTTTTATTTTTCTGATGATCCTCATGCTGATTTATTTCAATTCATTGAATCTATAGGATGTTGCAATACCTAGCCTGAGTGCTGGAAGTTGGTAGGTTTTCATGTTTTGGTATAGTCCTGAGAAGCCTATCTGCCAGGAACCTGTTTGCCAATATAAACCCACGGAGGGTATCGGTGCCCAAATTTTATCCGGCGACACATCGCTACCTTTATTATGCCCCAGGAAAAGGCCCATATCAAATCCCAGATTCAAGCCAATACGATTAGTGCGGTTTATTCTTAATAACATCCATTGTTTTTTCACTCCCGCCAGAATACCAGTCTGGGTTTCTCTGTATTGGTATCTGATATTATCCTCAATTGGGCTTAGCACCTTGATCCTGCCCAATCTCTGAGATGCTCCAAGGCTCAATCCAATACCATATTTTGGTTCCCAAAGTTCCATTTTGAGAGTAGAAAACACATCTTGAAAACCCGTATTAAAATCAATATATATAGCAGGCTGGGACAATGATATTCTTTTATTACGCTGTGCTCCGGCGTTCTCCAGCATGAAAATGATTTCAGGATTTTGTGTTATATGCATAGCCAGATCAAGACTGTTTAGCCCTCTCTTTATTTTGTGATCAAGAGTAGCATTAAGGCTGATTAATTTTTCAAGCACTAACGGGGCATTCTCTTGTATTGCCAGGTCGAGACAAGAGTATCCATTTTTGTTTACCGCATCAATATCGCAGCCCCACACGAAGAGTGAATCTATCATTTCCAGGTCCCTGTTCAAAACAGCCAGATGGATAGCATTATTATCCTGATTGTCTTTTTCATCGATCTTAGAAAAGTATTTCAACAACAGGGATGAATTAGCCAAATGTCCTCCCCAAACAGCTACCAGAAAGGGTGTTTTACCTTCAGGGTCTTTAACCTGCTTTCCTTCTGAATAGAAAAGGAACATATCTGTCATCAGGAAATCTCCGTAAGCTGAGGCATAGAATAGTGGGCTAAGTCCGTAATTGTCAGTTGTATTAATATCTGCTTTGTGTTGAATTAAAAATTCGGCAATATCCAGATGATTAAAATGTACAGCCAGATGCAGAGCCGATCTGCCATCGTAATCCAGGATATTGACACGACTCTCATTTAGAATTAATGATTTTAATGTGTTGAGATGGTTGTTTTGAGCTGCATAATGAAGAGGACTCATGCCATACCAATCCTGAATATTAGGATTTACGTTACTATTGAGGAGCTCCAGAACTTTTTTTGTTTCACCTTTTTCAGCAGCATCAAGCAGTTCATATTCCTTATCGGATAGATCCTGAGCCTGCATTGATTTGGGCAATAGAAAAGAAATGATGATTATAAAAATTATCCAACGCACTTAAATATATTTTTAAGATTTTACTTCGCAACAATTGTGCCGCATCTCAAAGGCCCAGAAGCCCATTTTCAGGCTTGCCTGTTGTATTTAGCAGTTTGAAAGGGTTTTCGATAAGTTCCTTTATTATTTTAAGAAAACCTACGCTGTCCTTTCCATCAACCAGTCGATGGTCGTAGGTGAGGGCCAGATACATCATTGGGTGTATAACGACCTGTCCTTCAGACGCAATCGGACGTTCAACGATATTGTGCATTCCCAGAATTGCTGATTGAGGAGGATTGAGTATTGGGGTTGAAAGCAAACTGCCAAAAATACCTCCATTGGTAATGCTGAATGTTCCACCGTCCATTTCATCCAGGCCAATTTTATTTATTCTGGCTTTTTCTGCCAGGTCGGCAATAGCAAGTTCTATATCAGCCAGGCTCATTACTTCTACATTTCTAATTATGGGGACCATCAATCCCTTTGGTGTTTGTACAGCAATTCCAATATCATGGTAATCGCAATGCACCATGTTCTGCCCATCGATAAAAGAGTTTATCTGGGGGAATGCATTTAGGGCCCGACTTACTGCTTGAGTGAAAAAAGACATAAACCCGAGTTTAACTTCGTGTTTATCCTGGAATTTTGCTTTATACTGATTGCGCAGAGCAATTACAGCAGACATGTCAACTTCGTTAAAGGTTGTTAGCATTGCTGTTTCATTTTTAACTGCGACCAAACGCTCTGCCAGGTTTCTTCTTAACAATGACATTTTTTGGCTGCTTGATTCCCTGCTTATTTTCTTAGGCACACTGTTTGTCGGCTGTGATTTAGTGTCAAGAACCATTTGAATATCCTTTTTGCTTATCCGCCGTAATCCGGAGAGGACATCATCGACAGACAGGTCATATTCCTCCATCATTTTATTGGCTACAGGAGTAATCTTAACATTTGAGCTTTTGGCAGAAGAAGCAGGGGCAGGAGGAGTAGCTTGTTCTTTGGGTTCTTTTTTAATGTTATCATCGGTTTTCTCTGGTTTTGTGGCCGACTCATCGATTTTGCCAACTATTGAACCTACAGCAACAGTCTCGCCATTGGGAACAAGTATCTCAATTATACCGTTTGCTGTGGCATTAACTTCAAGGGTAGCTTTTTCCGATTCCAGCGAAAGGATCTCCTGGTCAGTTTCTACCCAGTTTCCATTTTCTACAAGCCACGATCCTATTTCAACTTCTGTAATGGATTCTCCAGGTGTGGGGACTATTATGTCTGCCATGATAAATCTTTTAAATAGCTATTTATTTGGTGAAGGGAATGTATTCAAATTGTTTGAGGATTTCAATTCTTGACTTACCCTCAACACATTGCAATCCACAATACTTGTTTTTTAATTCGCAGGAGCAAGGTCTGAAAACTTTGTCAATTAATTCCTGTTGGCCAATCTGGTGGATCTTATTCAGCCCTGTGGCTGGCGATGCACTGGATGCTCTGCACAGAGGTATCCAATCAATCTGTTTTACTTCATGACTCAGGAACGTCCATGCACCCATATTCTCTGGTTCTTCCTGAACCCAAAGATGCATTTTTGCTTCGGGATATTTCTTAATAATCTTGTCAAATTCTTTATGAGGGAAAGGATATAATTGTTCGATTCGAATTAGTGCTATATCTCTTGTATCCCATTCTTTTTTCTTTTTGAGGAGATCATAATATATTTTCCCCGAACAGAAAACTACTCTTTTCACATCAGCGGCGTCTGTTTCAGCATCATCAATGATGGATCTGAAACCTCCCGAGCTCAATTCCTTCATTGATGAAACACATTCGGGGTGTCTGAGTAGGCTTTTTGGGGTGAAAATTATTGCAGGGACTCTAAATTTTCTCAGCATATGTCTTCTAAGAAGATGAAAAAGGTTTGCCGGGGTGGAAGGGTTAATAATCTCCATATTATTTCCGGCAGCCAGATTTAGGAATCGTTCCATACGGGCGCTGGAATGTTCAGGTCCCTGTCCTTCAAAGCCATGAGGCAGCATGAGCACCAATCCATTGGATACCCCCCATTTTTCTTCAGCAGAAGAGATGAATTGGTCAATTATTACCTGGGCAGTATTTACAAAGTCACCAAACTGTGCCTCCCATATTGTTAGGGTATCCGGACTGCTAAGTGCATACCCGTACTCAAATCCAAGAACCCCATATTCAGAAAGGGGGGAGTTATATATTTCGAATGGTGATTGTTTTGGGGACAAATTCTTGAGAGGGAAATATTTCTCTCCCGTATCTTCCTGAACCATAGCAGCATGTCGATGGGCGAAAGTCCCTCTCTCGCTATCTTGCCCAGATACTCTTACTCTATAACCTTCAAGTAACAGACTCCCATAAGCCAGTAGTTCACCCATTGCCCAGTCGAGCTTGTCCTGATCTACAGATTTTTTTCTACCGTCAACTATTCTGTGAATCTTCTTGAAAAAATTCATTCCTTCGGGAAGGCTCGTTAGTTTCTTAGCAAGCCCGGTTAGTGTATTAAGTTCAACCTGGCTGTTTATGTTCTTTTCGAAATCTTCTTCATCAGGATGGTGGAATGATTTCCAATCATCTTTCATGAAAGGTCTTATGCTGGCCTTATTATCTTCGAGGCTCTCTTTAAAATTCTGTTCAAAGATTGATTCGTGTTTGTTATTTATTGCTTCTATCTCTTCTTTGACGGTGGTTTTCTCATTTATAAGTTTGTTGGCATAAATTGTGCTGACATCAGGATGATTCTGAATAGCTTTATAGAGAGTTGGTTGGGTGAATCTTGGTTCATCGCCTTCATTATGACCATATTTACGGTAACAAAGGAGGTCGATGAAAACGTCCTGTTCAAATTTTTGTCTGAACTCCATAGCCAGGCCAATAGTGTATAATAATGCTTCAACATCATCACCATTCACATGGAATACGGGAGCCTTAGTAACTTTTGCAATATCAGTACAATAGGTGCTTGATCTACCCTCGATATAATTTGTGGTGAAGCCAACCTGATTATTAATAACAATATGAATTGTGCCACCGGTTTTGTAGCCCGGTAATTGAGCCATTTGTACTATTTCATAAACTACTCCCTGCGCAGCTATTGCTGCATCACCATGGATCAGGATTGGTGCAAGCTGTGAATGATCTCCTTCGCAGAAATTATCCAGACGTGCTCTTGCCAAGCCCTGGACCAAAGGACCGACAGCCTCCAGATGGGATGGATTGGGGAGGAGATCGAGCCTAACTGTGTGTCCTGAATCAGTAGTGATAATATTATCATATCCCAAGTGATATTTCACATCACCTAGCTCAATACCCTCCTCATATTCGGTAGCACTATATTCGGTGAATATATTGGCATATGGTTTTTGTAGAATATTGGCGAGTACATTCAAACGACCACGGTGGGCCATTCCTATTACGAATTCCCGGATGCCAAGTTTTGATCCTGTTTCAATAACTCTGTCCAGAGCAGGTATCAATGCTTCAGCTCCTTCCAGAGAGAATCTTTTCTGACCAACAAACTTCTTATGGATGAACTTTTCAAATCCAACAGCTTTATTCAGATGTTCATAAAAATCTATCTTTTCTTCCTTGCTGAAGACCGACATGTTTTTTGTTGCCTCCATCTTATTCTGCAACCACTCCAGAATTACAGGTTTCCTGATGAACATGAATTCAGCTCCTATACTACGGCAATATGTTGATTGAAGATGACTTACAATTTCCTTTAGTGGTGCAGGTCCGATCCCTATATTTTTACCAGCCTCAAAAACTGTATCAAGATCACTGTTTCCCAAGCCGTAATTTTCCAGATCGAGGGTAGGGAAATATTTCCTTCTTGCTCTTACAGGGTTAGTCTCAGTGAATAAATGCCCCCTTTTTCTGTACCAGTCAATAAGGTTTAAAACCTTGAATTCCTGATCAAAAGACTGGCTGTTGTCAGGCTTGTCGCCATAATTGGCTCTTGCAAATTCAAACCCTTCAAAAAACCTCACCCAAGATTCGTCAAGAGATTCTGGGTTATCCTTGTAAATACTATAATTTGCCTCAATTGCGGCGGCATCTGCGTTGCCGAGATAAGAGAATTTATCCATTTTGTTTGATCAGCTTAGGTTACAAACATAATTAAATCATTCCTTCTCAGGAATAAACATTAAAATACATTGCTCAATTAATACAAATGAAGAGGAATAGTGTTCGAACCATATCCAAAAAATCTTACTTTTGATAGTAAAACCCACTGTTTTGAATTCATTTCTATATACTGTTGCGGGGCATGTGCTTGAGGATTATGGATCCAGAATAAAGGATCTGTGTTTCATCTTTCCCAATCGGCGTGCGGTCCAGGTCTTTAAAAGCCATCTGATCAATCTTGCGAAAGGCCCTGTTTGGACACCAAAAATGAGTAGTGTTGATGATTGGATGACTGAGATATCAGGTCTGACGGAGGCAGAAAAGATTAGTCAGCTATTGAATCTTTATATTTCTGTAAGTGAAAAGGCCGGGCAAACAGAAAGTCTCGACAATTTTGTGCGATGGGGGGATATGCTGCTCAGTGATTTTGATGAGATTGATAAATATTTGGTTCCTCCAGAAAAGATTTTCAGTACAATTAGTGGCTTAAAAGAGATTGAGACCCGTTTCCCCAGCCTGAGCCCGGAGCAAATGGCTCAGCTAAACAAATTTTGGGAAGGATTCCATCCTACTCCAACTTCATATCAGGAGAGTTGGTTGAGTTTATGGCAGTCTCTTGCAGAGATTTATAATGATTTCCATAATCGCCTGGGGACATTAGGCTTGTCAACAAGTGGCAATATATATAGGAGTTCGGTAGCAAGGATAAGCAAGCATCCCGAAGAAAGCTTGCCGATGGAAAAATATTTATTCATTGGGTTTAATGCGCTCACTGCAGCTGAGTTTAAGGTTTTTGAGGTTTGTCAGAGACAGGCTAAGGCTGAGTTTTATTGGGATATACCGGCTAATTTGAAAGAGGCATACCAGGAATCCGGCCGTTTTATTAGGGAGAATATGAAAAAATTCCCATCTCCCTCTTCTTTTTCGAAGATCGTTCAACAGCTTCATGATAGATTCAGCGAACCTTTTCCGGCCAACTTTTCCGGTATAAATATTTACGCTTGTGAATCGGCATCCGGACAAGTAGGGTTGTTGAGGCAATTGTTAGATGCGGATACGAAGAAAGGTTTGGAATCCACTCGTATAAATGAGAATCAAAAAGCAGTTATCCTGGCTGATGAAACTCTTCTCGAACCTGTTCTTTCTGCTATTTCTGATCCTGAGACTGAAATAAATATCTCGATGGGTTTTCCTGCGGAGAGATCCTTGATAGTTGATTTTTTAAACAGGGTGGTAGATGTAAATTCATTTTTAAGCTCACGCAAAACCGGGAAGCTATTTGTTCCGGCTAAGGAAATGTCGCTCTTACTGGCTCATCCCATGATGTCTCTCATTATGGGGAAGGAGTTTGTCGACAGCCTATCTTTTGTAAGGGATTGGCCTACCGGGATGCTTCCTCTGGATTTGGTGATTGCCAGGCAAAAGGATGTGGGTTCTGTTCTCTGTTATGAAGATCAGGCCAAATTTATAGATACTCTAATATCGATTCTAAAAAGATTTGAGGAGGTTCATGATCCTGGGTCTGCGCTTGAATCAGAATCTTTTAAGAAGGTTAACACCTGGATGTTGGTGATAAAGAAGGAGCTTGATCAAAATAATCTAAAAATAAGTTTTGAAACATTTAGAAGCTTATACAAGGATTTTATAAAAAAAGTACGACTGCCATTCGAAGGCAGTTTGGATGCAGGTATACAGCTCACGGGTATACTGGAAACGCGTTTAATGGATTATGATGAATTATTAATTTTGAGTTGTAACGAAGGTGTTTGGCCGGCAGACTCTGCTCCCCCTTCTTTGATACCCTTCAACTTGCGTAAGGCATATCGTTTGCCAACCAGGGAGTTCAGGGATTCTTTTTATGGGTATTATTTCTACAGGCTTTTACAAAGGGCAAGAAAGGTTAGCCTGATGTATGTAAATTCTCCTGATCCGGCTAGAATGAGTCAGGGTGATCCAAGCAGGTTTATTCAGCAGCTTAGATATGATTCCAATCAATTCTGTAATGAGCACCTTGCTGCATCATCTATTAATCCTGAAATTCCCAATAGCCGGGTTATTCAAAAAACCGGAGAGGTTTATAAGTCACTCCAAAAGTATATTGCCAGTGGAAAGGGTAGGATGTTGTCGCCCAGCGCAATAAATGCTTATATCGATTGTCCTCTCAGGTTTGTGTTACAATACTTACTGGGTATTAGGGAGGGAGATGATCTTGTTGAGGCAGGCGAACCACGGATGTTTGGTTTGCTGATGCATAAAAGCCTTGAATTATTTTACGGCGATTTTCTCAAGAATGGAAAAATTGTCAGAAAGGAAGACCTTGAAAAGGCGATTAAGGAAAAGGAGAGTTTGGCGGTTTATATAAGGAAGGCCTTTATGACTGAGTATTTCAAACTTGACGATGGTGAAGAATGGCCAGGGCTGTTTGGTAAAGATCTTCTGGTTTATGATGTAATTTCTAAGCAGTTTGCATCTGTTTTGATGTTTGATGCAAGCTATGCTCCTTTTTCAATAAAAGGATTGGAGAAAAGGATTACCCAGTCTGTTGAGTTTATGGTGGAAGGCGAAGTCCATAAAGTAGTTTTAGGTGGTATTGTCGACCGGATAGATGAAAAAGGTGGAGTGCTTAGGGTCCTGGATTATAAATCAGGAAATCCCGGAATGAGATTTAAGGATGTGGGGGATTTATTTGATCATTCTCAAAAAAAGCGACCAAAAGAAATTTTGCAGGCTTCAATTTATTCTATTTTGATAATCAGAGAATTGAAAAATGAAATGGCGGTAAAGCCGGTTATTTACCCGACTGGGAAGATGAGAGGCAAATTATTTGACCCAGGGATTAAGCATGATAAAGAGTTTCTCGATAATATCTTAACGATTGAAGAGGAGTTAATGAGTGAACTTGAGGAGGTTCTATCTGAGATGTTTAATCCGGATATTGATTTCAGGCAGACAGAAAATGAAAATAATTGCGAATGGTGTCCTTTCAAAGATTATTGCAGTCGTTGATTAGTTACTCGTTATTAGTTACTCGTTACTCGTTACTCGTTATTCGTTACTCGTTACTCGTTATTCGTTACT
>CAYXQX010000026.1:0-17691 GCA_964467485.1 uncultured Porphyromonadaceae bacterium
TTATTATGCTGTGAATATAAAGCCTAATGGCCTCTCTTATAAATTTGACCTGATGACACCAGGAGGTTTATTGCAGAGTTTTAAAACCTCTGTTCCTGGATTGATCAATATTGAAAATGCTATTGGTGCGTCTGCTCTTTGTTTGGAAGCAGGTATAGCAGAAAAGGATGTTCGCTCTGGGATATCCTCTTTTCGAGGTATATGGAGGAGGTTTGATGTAAGGCTAATTTCTGATACCCTGGTGTATATTGATGATTATGCGCACCATCCTAAAGAGATCAAGGCCTTTCTCGAATCAGTTACCAAACTCTTTCCGGGAAAAAAGATCACTGGAGTTTTTCAGCCCCACCTTTTCAGCAGGACAAGGGATTTTGCTTTGGATTTTGCCAGGGAACTGAGCTTTCTTGATGAATTGATACTACTGGATATTTATCCGGCTAGAGAAAAGCCTGTAAAAGGAGTTACATCAGGATTAATTCTGGACCAAGTTACGATAGAAGTGAAAGAACTTATAGGTAAGGAGGAACTAGTAAAGAAGCTAAAGGAGAAAGAAATTGAAGTTTTACTTACAATGGGTGCTGGTGATATAGATCGGATGGTTGAACCAATTGAAAACTATTTAAAGGAATATGCTTCGTAAACTCGCACATATAATCGTTTGGATTGGTGTTTTTGCCTATTTGGCGATGGCCCTGGCTTTCACTGAAAGGATGGAGAAGACTCAAACTGTTGAGAATATAGAGGTTGAAATAGTAGATAGCAGCGAAATCCAATTTGTAGATAGTGATGATGTTATAGCAAAACTAAGATCACACGGTTTCAGAATAAGCGGTATTCTGATCGACTCGATCAACCGCTCAGCTATTAGTGAAGTTGTTAATGATATTACAGGGGTTAAAGATGGCCGTGTTTTTTATACGCCTGATAGTGACTTGCATATTCGTATATGGCAATGCAGACCATTGCTTAGAATTAAATCAGGAGGACAGGATTATTATCTTGATGAAGATAGTAATGTGCTTCAATTTTCGTCAAAATATTCACCAAGAGTAATTGTGATGACAGGAAATATTGATCTGGAGATGGCACGGAATAGACTGTTTGGCCTTGCTATGTTTATTAGCGAGGATTTGTTTTTCAGTTCTCTGATCCAGGAAATTCACATCAACAGTAAACAGTTTTTGGAGATTATACCCAGGATTGGCAACCACAGGATTTTTATGGGGGAAGCTGACAATTATGAATGGAAGCTAAGCAAGTTAAAAGCATTTTATGAAAAGGTAATACCAAATCTGGGTTGGGAAAGATACAGCAGTATTGATCTAAGGTATGGAGATCAGGTTGTATGTAAAAAAATAGATAGTAATAGCATAAATTAGGAAGTATTATGGGAAAAAAGGAGCAAATTATTTCATCGATCGATATAGGAACAACAAAGATTGTAGCCATTATTGCAAAGAAAGATGAATCTGGGAAATACGATGTTCTGGGCTTGGGGAAATCTCTTTCAAATGGGGTGAAGAGGGGTGTAGTGATAAATATTGAGGATACGGTACAGGCTATAGAAGCAGCAATGAAGGAAGCTGAGCAACAGGCTGGATTCAAGATGCAGAACGTTTTTGTAGGAATAGCAGGTCAGCATATCAAGAGTATGAAGAATCGCAATCGTAAATATATTGATGGTGAGGAGATTACTCAAGAGGATGTAGATTATCTGCGTGAGCAGATGCTGCGTACACCTATTGATCCCGGTGATGAGATATTGCATGTTATTCCTCAAAGCTATATAGTTGATCAGGAATCTGATATATCCCGACCTGTAGGTATTTCGGGCAGAGTGCTTGAAGGGAATTTTCATCTGGTAATCGGGCAGGTCGCCTCAGCCAAAAATATTACTAAGTGCATTGAGAGGGTAGGTTTAAGTGTGAGTCAACTTATTCTTGAACCACTGGCTTCATCCACGGCTGTTCTTTCATCCGATGAGAAGGAGGCAGGTGTTGCCTTGGTGGATATAGGAGGAGGTACAACCGATTTAGCCGTTTACCATAACAATGTTGTTAGTCATACCGCTGTTATACCATATGGAGGGAATGTTATTACCAATGATATTAAGGAAGGTTGTTCAATACTGCTTAGGCATGCTGAAGCTTTGAAAATTCAGTTTGGCTCTGCTATGGGTGATCCGGCTCCTGCTGATAAGATGGTGACGATACCCGGTATCAGCGGGCGAGAAGCCAAGGAGATTTCTTTTAAAAGCCTGGCGTATATTATTCAGGCCAGGATGGAGGAGATAATTGATGCTGTGATGTTTGAGGTCGATAACTCAGGATGCAGGGAGAAGATCAGCGCTGGTATTGTTATTACCGGTGGAGGATCATTGCTAAAAGCTCTACCCCAATTGATTGGGTTTAGAACCGGATTGGATGTTCGTGTTGGTTATCCAAGCGAGCACTTGGTGCCTGGTATTTCTAAAAAAATTAATCAACCGATGTTTTCCACCAGTATAGGATTGGCCATAGAAGGAGAGCCCACAAAATTGAATCCATCTCCGGGTCTTTTCCCTTCTTGGAAAACACAACAGACCAATTCACATGATAAGCCAGGATTAGGTGCTAAAATCTGGGAGAACTTTTTCAGTGAAGATAAAAGTGAATTTAAGCAAAATTAAACTCTTATGGGCGAGGAAATTATTGAATTAGATAGTATTCAGGAAGAAGAATCCATCATCAAGGTGATTGGAGTAGGCGGAGGAGGTAGCAATGCAGTTAATCACATGT
This sequence comes from uncultured Porphyromonadaceae bacterium, assembly GCA_964467485.1. Classification (GTDB taxonomy): domain Bacteria; phylum Bacteroidota; class Bacteroidia; order Bacteroidales; family UBA12481; genus JAUVKA01. Next base: position 2,778 of record CAYXQX010000026.1, read on the forward strand.
TCAACCAAGGAATTAAAGGAGTTAGTTTCATGGTTTGCAACACGGATGGACAAGCATTGTTAAATAGCCCCGTTCCTGTGAAAGTGCAGCTAGGTCTTGATTTAACTGATAAATTGGGTGCCGGAAATGAACCTAAGAAAGGTGAACAGTCGGCTCTGGAGAATCTCGATGATGTTGAGAGATTAATCGGGTCTAAAACGAAAATGATATTTCTTACTGCAGGCATGGGAGGAGGAACAGGTACCGGAGCTGTACCTGTGATAGCTAAGCTGGCCAAGGAGATGGAAATTCTAACTGTAGCTATAGTTACACTGCCCTTCAAATTTGAGGGAGATAAACGTAGAAACCAAGCTATTGAAGGTATTCGTAAGTTGAAAGATTACACAGATGCTCTTCTAATAATTCATAACGACAGGCTTAAAGAAATTTATGGAGATCAAAAATTGTCTGTTGCATTTGCCAATGCTGATAATATTCTTGCAATGGCAGCCAAAGGGATAGCAGAAATAATAACTGTTCATGGTTATGTTAATGTTGATTTCTCAGATGTTGAGACAGTTATGAAAGGTAGTGGTGTGGCAATAATGGGAACAGGTGTTGCCGAAGGAGAGGACAGAGCCAGTGAGGCGATAAAAAAAGCTCTGATTTCTCCATTGCTCAATAATAACAATCTAAAAGGAGCACGAAATATCCTATTGAATATCACCTCCGGTAAACAGGAGGTATTGATGGATGAGATAACAGAGATAATGGATTTCATACGACGAGGTACCGGAAATCAGGCTGATATTATCTGGGGAAACGGATATGATGAATCCCTTGACGATTCATTAAGTGTAACGATCGTAGCCACTGGACTTAATGCTGAAGCAGGGATAGGCGAGTTGGCACCAGAGCCCGAAGCAAAAACCTTTGTGCTGGATTCCGAGGAAAAACAGGGAGCAGAAAAAGTGACTGAATCAGAAGAGAGTATTTCTCCGGATGACATTCCTTTTGAAGTGAATGGCGAAGAACATCAGTCTGATGATACAAATATTTTTACTCTGAAAGATGAGTCTGAGCAAGCCGATGAATCCATCAGGTCCGATACAAAAAAGAGGAGAAAGAAGAAGGAAAAGAAAGGCTGGGTACAGAGTACTTTGGGTGGTCTTTTCGAGGATAAAACAAAAAATAATTAAAATCTCAATATTGAATATCTAAAAATAGAAATGGAAGATCTTATTGATTTTAATTTGCCGGAAAATGAGCACAGTATTATTACCGTGATTGGAGTTGGAGGAGGTGGTAATAATGCTGTTAACCGTATGTGTTCCCAGGGAATCAGGGATGTGGACTTTTTCATTGCTAATACAGATGCGCAAGCTTTGGAAATGAGCAAAGTAAGCGTGAAAATTCAATTGGGAGAAACACTGACAGAAGGAAGAGGTGCTGGGAACCGCTCTGAAATTGGGGAGAAGGCTGCAATAGAAAGTGCAGATAAAATTAGAGAGTGCATTAAGCCCTCAACTAAAATGGCCTTTATCGTTGCTGGCATGGGCGGAGGGACCGGGACAGGTGCTACTCCGGTTATTGCTGGAATATGCAGGGAGATGAATATATTGACTGTAGCTGTTGTTACACTGCCTTTTAGGTTTGAAGGTGATATCAGGATGAATCAGGCTATGAACGGTATTAAAACTCTTCAAAATGAAGTTGACGCTTTGCTAATAATTCATAATGAGAAACTTAGAGAGATTTATGGCAACCTAACCTTATCTAATGCTTTCTCAAATGCCGACAAAGTTCTTATGCTGGCTGTAAAAGGTATTGCTGAGATAATTACAATTCATGGATATGTTAATGTTGATTTTGCCGACGTGTTCTCGATAATGTCAAAAGGCGGGATTGCATTTATGGGTTCTGCCTCAGCCAGTGGGTCAAACAGGGCAACAGAAGTTATTGAGAATACTATTAATTCCCCTCTGCTTAATAATAGTGATTTGAAAGGAGCTGGCAAGGTTCTGCTAAATATAACATCCGGGACGGAAGAGATCACTGTAGATGAGATTGGTAGTATAACAGACAAAATAATTGAAAATGTTCAGGGTAATGTAAATACAATTTGGGGCACTTGTACAGATGAATCATTAGGGGATGAAATAAGAGTTACTCTGGTTGCTACCGGGTTTAGTGAGGATAGTATACCTGAATTTATTGAACAGAATCCACCTGAAAAGGAGAGTGTGAAGTTAAAGGATACAAAAAACAACCTGCTTTTTCCGGAAAGTGTAATTGAGGAAGTGCCTGAGAATAATCAGGACAATGGAACAACTAATATTGCAAATGTCCCAAAGCCTAAGTTGGATCTGGAAATGGAGGAGCTAAAAACACTGGAGAAAATTAACTCAGCCAGGCTAAAAGCACTGAATTACAATAATCTATATGAACCCGATGATATTGACCGGATGGAAAAGATACCAGCATATAAAAGAAAGAAAGAGCCCATCCAATCAGAAATATTCTCTCAGGAAGAGTCGGAGTCAAAGTTTACAATGGGGAAAGCGGGTACTTTGATTAGTACCAATAACCCACATCTCCATGATAATGTTGACTAATTTTTAATGGGGCAAAACGATCGGGAAATATGGCTGCTGTTAAATGATCCGGGTAAGCTTATAGCTTTATATCAGGATTTAATAACTGTAATAGTAAACAAGTATAAACGACTTGGATATGTGGCAGTCAGGGAATCTGACGATCTGGTACAGGATGTAAACCACAAGCTTTTAGAAAGAATCGCAAGGGTACAGAAACAATATAATGGCAAAAGTCAGTTAAGAACATATTTTTCAGTTATAATAAGAAATATTTGTCGCGAGGAATTCAGAAAGAATCCAAAAGTTGAAGAACCTCAACCCCCAGATTACCACCGCCTGGAAAAGTCGGAATTCCCATTAGATAGGTTTATTATCAGGCAGGAATATGAACGCTTTGAAAAAGTTTTGAAGCTATTGTTTGATGATAGATCAAGGTTTATCCTGATGTTTTGGTATATGGTGAATATGAAAATTTCTTCCCAGCTTCTTGAAAGTTTGTATCCTGATGTTAAATTTGAAAACTTGGAGGGCATAGAAGAAGAACTAAATGAGCCAGGAGAGAAGACTAAAAAGGAGAGATTTGAAAACTTATCGGAAATATTGCAAACACTCGAGGGCTATTATACTTCTCCCGATTCCTTGAGAAAATGGTATTTTACACGTAGCAAAGATTGTGTGGATCGCATGAATGGCAATCCACCCAGATCAGGATACAATCTTGAATCAATCCAGATTTTGATTGAAAAGCAAGAAATATTAAAAAAACATTAACTAATTTTTCCATTTTGAAAAAAAAATCAATCTATATATATGGATGTTAGAGGAAAATAAACATAAAGACCTTAATCAGGATGGTCATTTGAATGAAAATTCTATAGCCATATGTGCTGAGTGGCTTGCGGGAAAGGATGTAATACTATCTCCGGATATAAAAAAGCACCTTGAGCAATGTGGTCAGTGCAAGAGTGATGTTTTGGAAATTTCTGAATTAGTAAATTCAGGCAATACCAAGTATGAAGCAGACAACAAGAGGCAGGAGAAGTTTGAAGAATCATGTGCAGGGAAATATAGTCTATCCATTAAGCAAGTGAGTAGCACTCAATTCTGGAGGGTAGCAGCCATATTTATCGTGTTAATTACTATAGGTTCATTAGCAATATTTATTAAACCTAATAAGGATGTTGTTTTAGTGAGTAATGAACAGCCTGCTGACACGAGTATTCGGGATTCCATTGCTACTGATAGGAAACTGGATTCTAATAAGGAAGATACATTGGAAGATGATACGGAAGTAATCAAAATTGAATCAGTAGATAGGGATCTGTATGCTGCAAATTTCCAGGCAAATTCTAACCTTGAGGCAATGATTGGCGTGCAATTCAGAGCAGGGGGAAATCCTAAAGTTATGAGCCCTGTTGGGGATACTACTTTAAGGTGTGGCGACAGTGTGAGTTTTACGGGAAGCAATCCTCAGGGAGGAAAACTGGAAATCCAAATCCTGGATAATAGAGGAATTATTAAGAAAAGATACACAGACCTTGAAGAGGTCTCTCAAATTATTGAACTGACCTTCGATCCGGGAATATACTACTGGAAATTATTGGATGAGGACGATTTGTTTCAGGTTGGTAAAATTGTATTGAAAAAAGTGGATAGTAAATGATTATTAGGGGAATAACAATCCTTGTTCCCAACCCGGCAACTTTCCTTCCATTATGGCCATTAAAAAAAGCCCAACTCCTGCAATTCCTTCGAGCATATTGTAGCCGGGTTTAAATTCATCTCCGTCAACTTTAAAAAGGTATCCTCCCGGAATCGCCATATTCTGACCGAAGTCCAGGCTTTTTTTTGTCCAATAATATGCTGTTTCAAAAAAAGGCCCATGGCCTGTTGTCAGGGCTGCATAGTAGTAGATCAGGCCCAGGCCTGATGAACCGTGACATAGGCATGCATCTGAGACCATAGTTTCCTTTTTCACACGTCGGGAGCATGCTTTTTTTAAAAGGCTAATTCCTTGAAGAGTCCAATCATGCTTAGAACAATTCTCACCAATTTGCATCAGTGCAAGACTAATACCGGCGTCACCATAGCACCAAGCCATACGGGATGGGGATTGTGCTATGCCATCGATAAGCCGTATCGGAAAGACAGAAAAGTTATGGTCATTTTCTATTCTATTACTTAGCAAAAAATTCATGCCTGGTTCAATCAGGTCTTTTAGAATCACAGTGTTTTTTGTACAGGCATAAATCCTGCTAAGAATTAATAAGATTGAAGGAAGACCGTGAGCTAATCCCAAATTAATTTCTTTCAGTCCAGTGATCAAATCTTCTGACTCCCAGAAGATGGATTTGTCAGGATTTTTTATAGCCAGGCGAGTGAGTTCCCTTATTATAGTATTAGTAAGATTATCCAGGTAATCATCACTATGAAAATGCTCATTAGCAATTTGTACTTGTAATGCTGTATATACCCCTAGTGCACCATGTAGATAGTCGTAATCACCTTGTTGGAATTTACTTTCAGCAAAAGAAATAAGCATAGGTTTCAGGCCATCAAGGGTACCAGCTTCTTCAGTACTAATAAATCCTTTTCTGCCCAGATATTGAAACACCCAATATACCCCGGCCAGACCGCTGGCAAAAGAAGGGTTCGAAAATCCATTGTCTATGCTCTTCAATATCTTCTCAAGAGCTAAATATCCGTGTGTTTTATATTTTTCTTCCCTGGTAAAGCTGTAATAGTGAAAAAAAAAGCATGATATACCTGCTAATCCGTTCATCCATCCTGGTCCCTTGTTATCTGGATAATAACTGATTAGCGTCTCTGCAATGTTCTTGCATGTTTTTGAGGCAATTATTTTTTCATTTTTTCTGTAGAATAGGGGTAACCTTTTCATGTTTTAGGGTATTAATGTCAAAAGGAGCTTAAAATTGTCATAGCAAACAGTCGAGTTCCATGTTCTTTGATAAAAATAGAAAAAATAGTTTTTGGTAAGTGATTGTCAAAATTGTTTTTTCCTTATTACATCGACCAAAATTGAATATCTAATTCTCCATTGATATTATTTGGTATTTTCTCTCAGGAGGCTCCCTTCCAATTTTCACCTGCGTAGTAGTGTACTCTCCGCTTCCTGAGAAAACTTGTTTTTCTTAAATGTGAAAAACGCAACTAAATCAACAAAAAAACCCCGGATCTATCTAAATAGACCCGGGGTTTTTTGTTAAGTGAAAGTTCCAATTATTAATAGAACTTATTTCTTTTGTCTGTTATTTTAGCTTTATTTTCCAGAGCTTGGCGTGCTTGGTAACTCGACCGTGAAGCAAGGCTTTGTTGCAATCTAGTTCTGGTTGCCAAAACATCTACAGCCTGCTCAGGATTTTGAATTGAAGAAGTGCGGATAATGTAGATACCATTCTTTCCTACAATTGGATCGGATATTTCTCCTTCTGGAATGCCAGATAGAGCTGCAGAAATTGCTGGTTCAACTCCAATTCCCGGAATGGATAGTGAGGCGAAATTTGCAGTTCCAATATTTTTAACTGGCATATTTAATTCGGCTCCAATATCTTCAAGACTCTTTGACTTGTCAATATTTGAAAACTCTTTAGTAAGGTAGTCAGCCTTTTTATTATTACGAACAGTACTTTCAACCTCTCCATAAACCTGATCCAGGATTGCGGTTCCTTTTTCACGAACTTCATCCAGCCTGGCAATAACATAGCGGTTTCCAAATTCGAATATTTCCGATAAGTCATCCTTTTTTGCTTCGTAAGCCCATCTGACAAGCTTTCTGGGACTTTCTAGCCCTGAGATTACCTGATCGGCTTCTCCGAGGTTATTGGCTACTCTGCGGGTTAAATTCATCTCATTAACACCTTCTTCAAATCTTTCACCATTGTTATATGTAGAAGCAAATTTTGAAGCAGAAGAATAAAATTCCTGGTATGTGTCTTGTCCTGGTTCAATTTTACGATCGAGTATCCCAATCTGATATTTCATTGATTTTGGACCCTGGTCAGTAACCTTAACTAGATGGACACCAAAATTTGTGATGATAGTGAGTACATCTCCTTTGTTTGCAAAAAAGCAAGGGTCACTGAATGTCTCAATCATTTGTCCTCTTTGCGTGAACCAACCTAAGTCACCACCTTTATCTTTAGATGCATCAGTACCAAATTTTTGAGCTAATTCAGCAAAGTTGGCTCCATTGTCGACGAGCGCTTTGAGGCTGTCTATCGTTGCTTGTGCAGCGACAATACTGTTGGTTGAATCTGGAGGTATTACAATATGGCTTGCTCTAACTGAATCAGGCAATACTTTTATATCTGTAATTCGCGCCAGCTTCCAGGTTTCATCAACTAAATAAGGTCCATAAACACTTCCCACCTCAACAGTATCGACCCAAGTTTGAATATCTTGTTCCAATTCCGATGACTTATAGAAAGTGTTATCAAATCCAGAGTCTGCATTTAAACGAATATATTGTTCGGCATTCTCAATCCTATTGAATTCAATAGCCTGATCATTTATCCATGTTTCCACGTTTTCCTTGTCTTGGTCTGAAGCAACAACATCAAAAGTTACATAACTAATATCTCTTGATGCTTCCTGTTGAAATGACTCATGATGAATGCTGAAATAATCTTCAACTTCCTTTTCACTTACACTAACCAAACTGTCATTAACAGTCACATATCTCTTCGATAGATAATCGAAGCCATACTTTCTGTTACTTTCCAAATAATCCTGATCCACCTTGACGCTGGTCACGAATAATCCTTTGCTAATAAGATTTTGATATTTGGTGTTAACTCTGCTGGCCATTAGTTCCTTTTCATACTCGATCCATGCTGCCTGGGCTTGCCCAGAAGGATCAGTCTGCATATTTTTAAGGTATCTTATTACCAGTGCTGGATCAAACTGTCCTGTTATCTTATTTGTAAATATGCTGGCAGCCTTAATGGAAGGATGGACATTATTACCCTGAATCATGTCAAATAATTCTTCTGCGCTACAGTCAATACCTAGGTTTTCATACTGCTTTTGCATTACATGCTCGTTAAGCAGATTTGACCAAACCTGATTTCTCAAACTCTGGTAGGTTGATTCATTAACTTCTGTTGCATTCGTGTTATTCTTATAATTGGTAGCGGCTATCTCAAGCCTGGTAGCAAATTCCTGATAGGAAACTGATTTCCCATTGATTTCTGCTATCTCGTATTGTCGCTTATTTATCAAGGTTGAACCTGAGCGAAATAAATCGCCTAAAATAAAAGCTAAAAGTGCCAATCCAATTACTGCGGCTACCAAAATACCTAAACGATTTCGTAATTTCTCTAAAGTTGCCATGTACTTGCTGATTTATCGATCAATAACTCCTTCTTACTCCTGATTTTTTCAGGCTACGAAGATAGTAAAATGATTTCAAAAAAATGAATAGAAAAAATTGAATTATCCGAGAGGGAAATGTATTGCTGGTAAAAATAAAAAGCACAAGTCAAAAAGGTGGACAATCAGGCACTTAGACTTCGATCGTTAGTTTAACTAATTCAATCCTGGTTTGTGTGCTTTTTAGAATTGTAAACTTGAATTTTCCCAGTTGGATGCTGTCATTGATTGGAGGGATAGATTTATGGAGGTCCAGTATCAACCCTGCCAGAGTTTCATATTCCTCCGATATAGGCAGGTCGAGCCTGTATTTATCATTAAGATAGTCAATCTCCAGTCTGCCCGACAATTTGTATTCGTTGTCACTAATTAGCTCTTCAACATAAGATTGTATGTCATGTTCATCTTCAATTTCCCCAAAAATTTCCTCAAGTACATCCTCTGTGGTTACCAGACCGGCAGTACCGCCAAACTCATCAACCACAATAGCAGCACTCAATTTGTCAGATAGTAACTGCTGAAGCAATTTGTTTGCAGGCATGGATTCTGGAACTATAGGTACTGGTCTAACGATAGACACAATGTTTTTAGGATTCTTAAACAGATCCGCATGATGAGCATAACCAATGATCTTATCAATATTTTCCTCATATATCAGGATTCTGGAGTATCCTGTTTCAATAAATAACTGGCTTAGGTTTTCAATGTTTTCCTGAATATCAACGGCGGCAATCTCTGTTCGGGGTATCATGCATTCACGTAACTTGACATTTGAGAAATCAAGGGCATTTTGGAACAACTTCATTTCATGCTCAATTTCCTCATCTGAACTCTGACTGCTAATATTATGATTGACCAAGTGAGTTAGATCAACTTTGCTGAAAACACCTTTATCGGAACCTTTATTCTCTGATTCAGGAATGATTTTGTTGAGCAGAAGATTAGATAATTTAACAGCAATCCAGGTTATGGGGAATAATGAGGTATAAAACAGTAATAGAGGGAATGCAAATATTTTAACTGCCATATTGGGCCTTATTCTAAAAAGGGTTTTTGGCAGGAACTCGGCGGTAAAAAGTATTACCAGTGTAGCAATTATTGTTTGAATAATTAGGATCCAAATATCATGGGAAATCCATTTAGCGATCAATGGTTCAAGTAAAATAGCTGATTGTAGTCCATAAATAACCAGGCTTACATTATTCCCAACAAGCATTGTCGCAATAACATAGTCTGAACGGTCGTAAAACCATGAAACAATTAAAGAGGATAGACCGCCTTGTTTTTTTTCAAGCTGGACTTTAAGCTTATTAGCGGATATAAATGCTATTTCCATTCCAGAAAAAAAGGCTGAAAAAACAAGACAAATTATTATTACAACAAATGAAGACAAATTGGGTTTTTGCTAAGGTTAATATTATTAGCTAATCGTTTTTCTGTGTATCCTTATCTTCTACCGTCATCTGGCCACGGGATTTTTTGATTCTGAATTTTGCGAAATTTTGGTCCGATTCAAATCCTTCCTCTCCATAGGTAGGGCCGTTTTCAGTTATAATTTTCACAAATTTGTCGGACCATATTTTTTCTTCATCCTGATCCCAGAATAATTGCTCAGTAAAGAGCTCCTGCTTTTCGGAAAAATTTTTAACAACAACGTTGGTGCGTGCTTCGAATTGCTTAACTTTCTTCCAAAAGATAGCATATTCAGCCTCAAGGGATGACTCAATTCGGCCGGATTGATTGTAGAAGGTAGCTTTAAGGCCTTTTGGAAACTCTATGTAGGCTTCTTTGTCATCAGTCTCGGCAAATTCTTTTAACTCTGGTCCGGTGATTTTTAATCTTACAACAGCTGAATCAGAATAGACAGTCTGGATTCCATTACTTTGAATAATAGGTAACTCTTCGGCATTACTAACTTTTATTTTGCTAATGTCGTTCTCACAAGAAAAAAGCATTGTCATACTCACAGATATGAGTATGACAATGCTTTTTCTTAAGGGTTTCCAATAGTCGTCCATTGCAATTTAGCAATACTTATAATTTACTGGATCTTACAGTAGTATTTTCATTAATCCAGCCACCCACTTTGTAAGAATCCCCTTCTTTTAAAGTATGAAAAAACACAACCTCATTATTAGGGAAATGCTTTGAGTATTGATTTATCAAACCATTAGCTTTAGACTTCGCTTCAGGGTCTTTGTTCTTTGCCTTGATGAATTGATCCACTGCAGCCCAAAAAACTGTAGAACGATCAAAAGGGTCTGAGAATGTTGTTTCCCGGGATGCTACATAAATCTGACCTATCAGGATATATGGATTACCCCAGTTTGGTCTTACTTCTAATGCTTTTCTAGCAAGAGTTCTTGCTGTCTTATAGTCTTTAAACTGACTGTAATTTAAGAGTGCAAGCTCATAATACATATCAGCCAGTTCCTCAGAATCCTGTCCTAATGCAATTGATTTCTCCAAATACTCTTTAGCCTGATCAAAGTCTTGTTGATTAAGAAACATAGCTGCAAGATTGTGTGCAGCGTTGGCATCAGGGTTCAAAGTGAATAGTGCTTCAGCTGCGTCGTAAAACAATTGACCGTCTGAGCATCCTGCTCTACGTAACTGGTTAGTGATTTTTTTCAGCCAACCGGTATCATTTTTAAATTCTTCAAATTGCTTACTGTAGAGATTTGTTAATGCTTCGCAATCAGCAGCACCTGACTTAGTGAAATGGATTTCAATATTATCTTTTGCTGTTTTGAAATCAGCGCTACCAGGCGTTTTTGACAGAACATCATCAGCTATGGTCATCACAGTTTCATAATCAGCCAGAACTTTTTCTGCATCAATGAATCCATCGATAAATAATTGACGAGAAGCTTGCATATAGGTCAGAATTATAGCAGCGTATGTTTTGGATTTTTGCAGCTCAATAGATTTGGCAAGGGTTGAATAGCCCAATTGAACTTCGCTTGGTCTGTACTTCAGGATTGCGATCCCTTTGTTACCCAATATATAACCTTCAGGATATCTTGGATCTGTCCCGAAATATTTTATTCTACTATCGTAAATCCACATTAGAGAATCGATTAATTCTTCTCTTTTAACCTGATCTTCTGCTTGCTGGATTCGTTGTTTGAACATTTTTTCTCCGTCGGACCAGATTCCCTTATTAAACTGTGGGCAAATCTCTATAGTTTTATTCCATGCGGGCAGAGCGTCAGCATAGCTTTTTTGTTTAAAAAATTCCTTGTAAATTGAATAATTCCGCGTACAAGCAGCACGATCGGAACCAAATTTGTCTGAGTTCTGTGCACGGAGACCGCCAGTTATTATTATCATACCCAGAGCAAGGACAGCAAATTTAGTTTTCATTTTTCTTAGTGTTATTTTATTGGTATCAATTATATTGTCTTTTTCTAAACCAAAAATCATGTAAATTAAGCTGAACCGTAAAAAGACCATAATACTCCGAAATCAGTCCATTCTTAATAGTACCTCTTTTCCCAATTTCCGCAGAAAGATTTATTGTATGTTTCTTAGGAAATTTATCCATAGATACTGGTAGTCCTACTCCAAAATTTATGCCAAACTCCTTAAGTTGCGCCCCACGGAGCTGCAAGTAGGATTTGGAATAGTGCACGCCGGCACGATACCTTACTCGTTTGGAGTATCTGATAGGAGAAAAAGCATCAGGGATATATTCTATTCCTATTATTAATTCCTGACTGTTGCCTAAAGAATCTTTTTGTCCTACAAACTCTGAATTGGCCCAGTTTTGCTGATTGTAATCGAGCCCAAGAGTAAACTTGTTCTTTTTGCCAAAAGAAAAACCTGCTCCCCATGATGTAGGTAGAACTATTGAATTTTCTTCATCAATAATATAAAGTAGAGTGTCAACTACTCCCTGTCCTGAGTTGTATACCAGTTTTCTTGATTCAGTTTTCAAACTTGACTCATTCTCAAAAATCCCTCCAAGAGTGAGAAAATAATCATTCTTTAGTGGTATGTCGGCTTGTAAACCATAACTCATATGAATGTCACCAACTATAACCGAATTTCGTGCATGTGTACTGAAAAAAAGTGAGTCGGATGGAAACCTCAGACTTTTTGAATGGTTGATAGGACCGAACAGATAAGAGAAGTTTAAGCCAAGAGAGATATATTTTACCGGTTTAAATGACTGAGCAATGAAAAAATTACTCACGCCGCCGTCTCCAGAAAAATCTGATTGGATTTCCCCAATCTGAGGATTTAATTCAGTATCTGAAAACGCATAATCAACACCGCTGAGAGGTAAAATTCCCACACTGCTTGCCCACCATTTGGTTATTGGAAACCCCATTGCCATATAGGAGAAACCTATGTTATTGCTGAAGCTTTTTTGGTCTTCGGTGCGGAAAAATGTGGCTTTATCAAGCATTCCAACTTCAAATAGAAAAGTTAGACTATCCATGCGGGTAAGACTAGCCGGATTAATCATGTTAAGATCCCTGTCTGATCGAAGTCCAATTCCCAGTCCTCCCATTGCCTGACTTCTTCCATAGCTTTTGGTGAAAATATCCCCAATCCCAAACCTGGAATAAGGAGAAGAGGTCAGGTCCTGAGCTCCACTAGATAACACCATTAAAAACATAAAACCACCCAGGAGAATGGCTTTTCTACAATTATTCCTCAAAATGAAATTGAATCTCATATCCTATTTTTCAACCCTGTTTTTATCTTTTTGGTACTCTAAAATTAAATTTAAACCATCAAGCACCAAATCAGGGACTACAAAGATGGTGTTTTTTAGGTTTCTAACAAAGAAGGAAGCATCCCCTCCGGTCAAAATTGTTCTGAGTCCGTTGTATTTGTTTATCAACGCGTTGATGTGAGCATCAATTTCGTAATTAATACCTGTTTGAACTCCAGACTGGATAGCCTCTATTGTAGATTGCCCAAAGAGTGGGATGTTCTGGGCTGGATAAACTTCAGGCAGGTCCTCTGTAAACTGGCTCAGGGCCTTGAATCGAAGCCGCATTCCCGGGGAAATATTGCCTCCCAAAAACTCAGAATTCTTATTCACGAAATCAAATGTTATGGCTGTACCTATATCAATAATGAGAATAGGTTTACCAGGGTATATAGATGTGCCCCCAACAGCTGCAGCAATTCTGTCTTTTCCAAGAGTCTCAGGATTTTTATACCGAATCTTAATGGGTAGCTGTAGCTTGTGGTCCAATTTCCAGAAATTTAAAGTCCTAGCTTCTATATGGGATGAAAATTCCTCAGGAATATGGCGAACACTAGAAATGATTGCTGATTTGATGTCGGGAAAATTCAAAAAACAATCCTCAGGGAGAAAATCTTTCCAAGTATTTACCGAACTTTTGAAAATTTGCTTACCAAGGGAGTAGACGGCCCACTTTATCTGGGTATTCCCGGCATCGATGATGAGATTCATTCTTATGGGCTGAATATAATTATTCTGCAAATATAAGTATAAAAAGATCCCCGGGTAAATTAATACAACGGGGATCTCCAAAATATACTCTTTGCTTGCTGTGGAAGTAATAAACTGTCAACTATAAGACGCACGTTTCTTTCAATTGTTACAAAAATCAGCAAGATATTTTTTGATTTTGTATGGGATTTACACTTAAATAGAATGGACCAACTCATTTGTAAAAGAGTTAACGTTGTTTCGAAACCTTTTGGTAATAAATACGTTACTAAGTATAGGATCAAGTAATTAACAATGATTCTTGTGAGTTTTAGTTTCGTAAACTGCTGCTAGGTTTGGCATAGTAGTTGGACAACAAAAGTTGGTTTAGGTTAATTGGTAATAGCAGCAGTGTTCCGCCCGAAGGCAATCCCATACCCGAAGGCGGAACTTCTTTTTTAGGGATACTATGAGATGAGAATAATAGGTTATTCCTTAAATAATTCTTTTCAGGTCTTCAGATAATTCCTTTCGGAGTTGGTCAAGCTGTCTTCTTTGTTCAAGGAGGTGAATCATTCCTTCTGTGTTATCATTTTTCTGACAAATTTTTATTTCCTCGCCGAGATTACTAATTAATTGTTTGACCATTCTTGTTCGGAAAGAAATAAGAGTTTCAGGAACGACCTTCTGAAGCATACTACGTTCAGTACGTATGTATGCACCCTGTTTTGCGTGAATCTTACTTAGTTCATGCTGTGGACTAAGCATACCTACAGCAATGTGACTTATCTCAGGATCAGGGTGGTTAACAAAGTATGTCTGGTAATTCATTCCCGGAATGTCCCAAATATCTTTAAAGGCAGAGAATATCAGTTTATATGTTGGATGGCTGAATTCGAGGTTATCGCTTTCAAATTCATCCATGAAGAATTTACCAACGGAAACAGGTTCCGGTTCGTCCTTCGGCTTTTCCTGTTTCTCGTAAAGGATTTCACCTCCATAAATTAGCATCAGACGAATAATCTCTTTTTCTTCAGCCCTATTTTCTGATTTTTCAATAGTGCTTGACTGTCTGGGAGCTTTATAAACTGATTCTTTGGTTCTGTATTCTTTGTTTCTTTGTCCTTGCTCTCTTTTTCGTCTTCTAAATTTAGCCGTTTCAGTAAACAATATTTCTTCCTGAACACCCATCAATCGGCTACATTCCTGAAGATAGACAGATCGCTCAATTTGATCTGGAATCATTGACACAGATCGAACAACTTCTGAAATCAAACTAGCTTTTTTTACCGGATCGTTACCGATGTTTTCGGATAGAAGTTTTGTTTTGAAAGTGATAAAGTCTTGTTCATTTTTATCAATATAGTCTAGTAATTCACTCGAGTTGTGCGATCTTGCAAAGGAATCCGGATCTTCACCTTCTGGCAAGGAGACTACTCTAACATGCATTCCCTGTTCAAGGATCAAATCAATCCCTCTGAGAGAGGCTTTGATGCCGGCAGGATCACCATCATAAATAATGGATACATTT
>CAYXQX010000027.1:0-11416 GCA_964467485.1 uncultured Porphyromonadaceae bacterium
GAAACTAAGCTGCAATCCTAACCAATCATTGAACCAGGGTAGCCCAACGATAATTATCAGGAGGGCCAGCAAAACCGACATCAGGGTTAAAATAATTGACTCAAAAAGGAATTGGGCAATTAACAGTGCTTTTGAGGAACCGGCAACCTTACGAATACCAACTTCCCGAGCCCTCCTGGCTGAGCGTGCTGTGGCCAGGTTCATAAAATTGATGCAGGCTATTATCAGTACAAAAAAGGCAATAACTGAGAATATATACACATTCTTGATATTCCCGTTCGCTTCAAACTCTCCATTCAAATCAGATTTGAGATGAATATCAGGCAAAGGCTGCAGAAAGAATTCCCAAAAATTTCCCTGGGATGCCCATTCAGCATATCTATCTGCCCCAATACTTTCCTTAGCATATTCCAACATCTTAGCTTCCAAACCCTTTATGTCTGTATCAGGATTAAGTAAAAAATATGTGACAAAATTATTGGCAGACCATCCATCACTGTTTAGCACATCAGGAAAAGACATTAAGGAACCCAGTAAGTCATAATGATTATGGGAATTAACCGGAATATCTTCAAAAACACCTGTTATTTCAAGATCTAATGTCCCTACATATTCAAGGTCCATCCTCAAAATCTTACCCATTGGATTTTCATCGCCAAAATACTTATGGGCACAGCTTTTACTAAGCACAATTGTATTGGGTCTGTTTAAAGTATTCTCCTTTACACCGTAAATCAATGGCATCGTAAAGAGATCAAAAATGGTGGAATCGGCAAACATAAGATTTTGCTCAGCATATATCCTATCCCCATGTTTCACAGTTCCATTATCCCAATTCAGAAATTTAGTCCCCATCTCAATTTCAGGAAAACTCTCACTCATTTCCCTGAACATCCTGGCTGAGGAAAAAGTTTGATTTATCCTTGTCTCGCCAATCATAGCCTTGATCCCCATCCTGTAAACTCTGTCGGAGTTTTCATGATAGCGATCATAACTAAGTTCATGACTAACAAACAATAATATCAGGAGGAAGCTGACAATCCCAATGGTAAAACCCAGCAAATTGATAATAGAATAGGCCTTGTCCTTTCTAATATTTCTCAAAAAAGCTAAAAAATATTTCTGGAGCATTTTGTTTAAGTTTAGTTGCTACATAACATAAAGACGAAGAAATCGGGGAAATGCTACAGCCTCACCCCCGGCCTTTGCTCGTAAACTCACAGGAGAGGGGTGAGGCAGGCTACATCGGAAACTCCAGAACGAACCGCGTCCACTCCCCTACCTCCGACTCACAATAAATAGAACCACCATGCAGGGTAACCATCTGCCTGACAATGGATAATCCCAGGCCATGACCGTCCTTTTTGGTGGTAAAAAATGGCATAAAAATCTTTTCAATAAGATCCCCGAAGATACCACAACCATTGTCCTCGAAAATGATTCTGCTGCTGTCATCTGCCTTGACTACCCTGATATTGATTTTAGCATTATCCTTACTTTTAAGGGCAGGTATGCTATTAGTAATGAGATTTGTAAGTATCAGCTCTAATTGTATGGGATCAGCGAAAACTGATTCTGCTGTCGGCAAAATATCCAGCGCAACAGAAATCTTGTTTTCATCAAGATCACTCTTCATATATTGAAGAATATCATCAAGAACAGCTTTGATATTAATGCTTACCTTATCAGGAACCGGGATGCGCGTTACTTTAAGAACATTTTCGGTGAAAACCTTCAGTCTTACTGTTCTGACCTGTATAATATCTATAGCCTGAATAATATCACTCACATTCTGATCACTTAATTCTTCTTTTGATCCGGCTTCCTGAACAGGCTTCAGAATTGATGCCATGGTTTCTGTTAGTGAACTTACCGGAGTTATCGAATTTCGTATCTCATGGGATAATATCCTCAGTAGCTCCTGCCACGAATCTGATTCTTTTTTTTCAAGCTCCGCCGTTATATTCTCAATTGTCATTACCCTAAGTGCCTCACCCAGAATAGTAAAGGGCCACAAATCAATCTTTAACAGATTCTTTTTCCCAGATTGGGTATTCTCATAAATAATGGATTTCCCTCCTCCTGAACCGGAAATCATCTTTTTGATATCAGGATTTTCCCTAAAGAATACTGTCCAGGTAAGATCTTTGTTAAAACCAAGTAACTCAACAGATGCAGGATTCTGATAAACTACCTTCTCACCTTTCCCCCAGCAAATTATTCCATTTGGCAGATGCTCAATCAGCACTTCCAGGAAACCTATACGCGACCCAAGCTTAAAATTTCGCCTGGATTGATTATCGAGAAACCGATTCATCTCGCGGAGCAGAATCTCCTCGGTTGATCCGGGTGACTTGGTATCAAAGCTGGTAGTGAAATCGCCCTGCTTCAGCGCCTCAAAAAATCTGTATAAAACACGATTTGTTTTTTGGAGCCACCGGATCAACTCCCATACCTGCAAACCGATCACCACAACCAGCATAAAAGTAGTTGTGAATAACCTGTATTTGCTAAGATTGCTAAGGAGCCAGGATAACAGAAGCATGCTCAGGAGAATCAGTATTATCCTAAGAACCAAACGAAGAGTTATCTTATTATATCCCATACTTTTTCATATGTCTGTAGAAACTAACCCTCGAGATACCCACTATTTGCGCCGCCTTACTAATATTTCCTGATGTTTGATCCAGGGCCTTAATCATAGCCGTCTTTTCAAGATTCTCAAGGTTGAGGCTCGATCCCGATGGCAGCATACCCGGCGTACGACGAAAGGTAAACTCATCAGGGCCAATCTCACCTGTGTCGGCCAGAATTACCGCTCTTTCAATAGCCTGACTCAATTCCCTGATATTACCCGGCCATTGATGAGCTACCAGCTGATCCATTGCATCATTATTTATACTGATGTTCCTCTTATGATACTTTTGTCCATACATCAATATAAAGTGCTGAACCAATGCCGGGAAATCACTAACACGATTCCGCAGAGGCGGTATTTCGATCTCAATAGTGTTTATCCTATATAATAAATCCTCTCTAAACTCCTTCTCATCAACCATTTGATGAATACTGCAGTTTGTAGCTGTCAGTAGCCGGAAATCTATATCCCTGGCTACATTGGAGCCTACCCTGATAACTTTCCTTGTTTGAAGAACAGAAAGCAGCTTAGATTGTGTTTGCATTGGAAGATTGCCTATCTCATCCAAAAAAAGAGTCCCGCCGTCGGCCAACTCAATTCTTCCCGCTCGCCCCTCATTAGCCCCTGTAAAAGCCCCCTTTTCATATCCAAAAAGCTCACTTTCAAAAAGCGTTTCCGGAAGGCTGCCAAGATCAATATGAATAAAAGGCTTGCTCTTTCTGTCGGAATGAACATGAATCTCTTTGGCAATCAAACCCTTGCCTGTTCCATTCTCGCCAAGTATCAAAACATCAGCCGGAGTAGGCGCTATTTTCAGAATCAATTCCTTGATCCTCGTCATTGGAGGTGATGTCCCTATCACTTTTTCCTGGGCATGCACCCAATGCTTATTCAACTCTTCCTGCCTGGATTCAAGAACCTCAATTCTTTTCTGAGATCTCAACAGTTTTAGTCCTGCCAGAATGGTACTTATCAGTTTTTGATTAGACCAGGGCTTGATAACAAAATCAAACGCTCCCATCCTAACAGCTTTGACCGCCAGCTCAATATCTCCAAAAGCCGTTATCATGATCATAATAATCCCCGATTCCCGCTTCTGCATATACTCCAACCACTTCATTCCCTCCCTGCCATCAACCATACCTGGAGTGAAATTCATGTCCAAAATAACAACATCAGGAGTAAATGAATCCATCCACTTTGGTAGAAGCTCGGGATCGGCCAAAACAGAAACTTTTGTAAAATGTTGATTCAATAACATCTGCACAGCCGAACGAACCGCTGTGTCATCATCAATAGCTAAAACATGTGCCTTGGTTTTTTCCATTTAACCAAAATTATCGTATGTTTCATATATAAACAAACATGTGTATCAAATTGATACAGTTTTATTGCGCTAATAAAATAATAAATACTTAATATCCTTATTTTTTGATACTTGCGAAATCTGGCATTTCATTTGAAAGAAGTGGTGAAAATATATTAGCATGAACTTTAAAATATTCTTTCAACTGTATTTTAGGTCCTTAAGCCGCAACATATTTCAGAGCATCACCCAGCTCGTCGGATTATCAATTGGGATTTCGGTAGCCGTCCTGGTTTTTCTTTTCCTCCAGAGCGAATTGAGTTACGACCGCTTTCACAATAATCATAAAAACATTTACAAGTACGGCATCCAAATGCAAATTGGCGAGGCTAATGCCGACAGTCAGTATTCCAGCAGTCCCTCGGCCGGGCCATTGCTGAGCAATTATATCCCTAAAATTATAAAATTTGCCCGATCTCATTATGCTGGGGAGGTAATGGTTAAGCAGGGCAATGAAATGTTTTTTGAGCCCTATTTCAGGTGGATGGATTCAACAGGCTTAGAAATATTCAATTTCCCAACAGTAGTAGGTGATCCCACCACAGCCCTGGACGATCCATTTTCAATTGTACTCACCGAAGAACTAGCAACAAAATACTTTGGGGACAAAAATCCGGTAGGGAAAACTTTAGAGCTGGAAGATCTCGGACTTTTCACAGTTACTGCTGTAGTAGAGAATCCTCCGCGTGAAACTGATGTGAACTTTTCAGCTTTATTATCTTATCACACTCAATATGTAGAAAACCCGGAGATAATATCACCAAATCGCCTTTTTGGTGGTATGAATACTAACATCTATTTCCTTGTCCGGGACGGCTTTAAGCAAGATGATTTCGACAAAAAACTAAAGCAGTTTTATGATGAATATATGGCTGAGGTAGATATGATCAACTACGTATCTATGGTTGAGCCAATTACCAAAATCAGGTTAAGTTCTATTATTCAACCTAGGTCTTCTGCAAGAAACCGGGGCTTCTTTGCCGGTTTTCTCACCATTGGCATCATTGTGCTCATCCTTTCAATCATAAACTATATAAACATTAGTACCGCAAGCTTTATGTCAAGGGCTAAGGAAGTGGCGGTTAAGAAAACCCTTGGGAAGCTGGGACCCAAAATAACTCTCCAATTTCTGCTTGAATCAGGAGTTAACACTATTATCGCATCTCTGATTGGTATAAGTATTGCCGAAATAACTCTGAGCTTCACTTCACTAAATCAACTACTAAACAAAGATTTAAGCTTATCCTTGCTGCACAACCCCGTTCTTGTTATTGGGATCCTTATACTTCTCATACTAACATCTGTTCTGGCTGGGATCTATCCGGCCATTGGGATGGCTAAAACCCGGCCTTTGCACCATTTGAGAGGAGAAAATGGAGGTCAGACAAAATCGGGCAAGGCAAGATCTGTTCTGGTTGGGCTCCAGTTTGTTTTGTCAACATCAGCGATAATAATGATACTGCTGATGAGTAAGCAAATCAGCTTTATGAACAAGATGGATCTGGGATTTGACAAAAACAATCTAATGGTTATCAATTCCAGAACCGATCAGACGAGAAGTGGAATGGAGGCTTTTCGTCAGGATATTCAATCAAACACGATGATATCATCTACCGGTTTCTCAAGTGTTATACCTGGATATGGCGTTTCCGGCAACGCTTTCAAATGGGAAAACAACGAAGGTGAAATGCAAATCCACGCCTTCCAAACAATGCTTGTCGACCAGTATTTCCCTTCCACTTTGGGCGTTGAGATCACAAAAGGCTCAGATTTTACAGAATTTACCGGCAGTGATTCAGCAAATTACTTCCTGGTAAATCAGGCTTTGGTTGATTACATGGAATGGGAAAATCCAATTGGCATGACTAATGAATATGGCGAGGTTGTTGGAGTGATGAATAATATTAATGTGCAATCTGTGAGGGCTGAAATTCGCCCGGCATTTATGTTAATGAATAATGCACCAGCCAACTACCTCCTGGTAAGGCTTCATGAAGAAGGCAGATCAAAAACCGAAGACTTTATTAAAGCCACCTGGGAAAAGCATTTCCAGGGCACACCCTTCGAGTACAGTTTTGTTGATCAGACTTTGTCAGATGGATTTAACAGGGAGAGGAACCAGCAACGATTATTCATTTTCCTGGTCGTCATTTGTATTGCACTCTCCGGATTGGGGCTATTGGGAGTAACAGCACATCTGTTATCAAAAAAGACGAAAGAAGTAGCTATTCGCAAAGTATTTGGAGCTTCTGTATACCAGGTAATCATTCCACTTTTCAAACCACTTATTATTGTCCTTAGTGCTGCTATGGCACTCTCAATTCCAATAGTAATTATGATATATTCCAGATGGCTGCTAAATTATGCTTTCCGTCAGCCGGCAGATCCATTTATTTTCATTCTGGTCTTCATCGGGATAATAGTTTTTGCAATATCAATTTCGAGCTACCATGGGCTATTGGTGGCACGCGCAAGGCCTGTGGATAAGATCAAATGTGAGTAGTAGTTCATTTTTTTTCAATCCGTTGTAGCATTTTTGGCTTGAGTGCGTCTTACATGTAAACCAGATAAAACCTAAAATGATTTTAAACTATTTAAAACTGGCCTTCAGAAACCTTTTTAAGCAGAAAGGTTACAGTCTAATCAACATTGTTGGACTAGCTCTTGGACTGTCATGTTCCTTGTTTATCTTCATATGGGTTTTTGATGAAGTAAGCACCAATCGGTTCCATGAAAATATCGATCAAATATACAGGGTTGAACAGGATCAGATGTACAATGGTGAACCTTACCATGTTAACGTCACGCCCTACCCTTCCGGCGAAGGCTGGAAAAATGAGACTCCGGAGATAGAAGAGGCCGTTCGGATAGCAGGCACCGGAACACACCTCTTTGAAATTGGAGACAAAGCTTTTTATGAAAACGTCGTTCATGCTGTTGACTCAAGTTTTTTCCAGGTATTTACCTTCCCTTTAAAATCAGGAGATGGAAAAACAGCTCTTACTGAGCCACTATCCATAGTGTTGAGCAAGGAGATGGCTGAGAAATATTTTGGTGATGAAGATCCCATGGGACAATTAATCGAAGTGGACAATGAGCATCAGTTCAAGATTACCGGGGTGATGGAAAAAATTCCTACTAACTCTGATGTTCAGTTTAGCTTCCTGGTACCATTCGATTTCCTTCGAACCACTGGGCAATATCAGGAAAGCTGGTCTAGCAATAGTATTGTCACCTTTGTAATGCTGGCTAATAATGTTGATCCCGGTCCGGTTGGAAAGAAGATTACAGATATAAAAAATGAACATGTTTCTGCCACCAGACCCGGTGCACCAACATCAGAAACGGTATTTTCGATAGCCTCGTTAAAGAGGGTTCACCTGCACTCCTACTTCGGTTTTGGCCATACACCCGGTCGTATCCAACAAATAAAAATATTTACCCTGATTGGCTTGTTCATTATACTGATTGCTGCAATCAATTACATGAATCTTGCAACAGCAAGATCAGCCCGAAGATCGAGAGAGATTGGCTTAAGAAAAGTAGCAGGAGCAAAAAGGAAACAAATAGTAGGACAATTCCTGGGAGAATCGGTATTCAATGTTTTACTAGCGACCATTCTGGCCGTTCTGATAGTTATTTTACTAATGGATCAGTTCAGATTAGTATCAGGAAAACAAACAGAATTGAGTTTTCTCCTCAGTGGCCCCTTCCTGTTGGGAACCTTTGGAATACTAGTAGTTACTAGCTTATTATCAGGATTCTATCCATCAATATTTCTTTCAAAATTCAAGCCAATACAGGTTATCCAGGGAGATCCAAGTGAAAGAAAAGGTAAGGGTATGCTCCGGAAAGTATTAGTGGTAGTTCAATTTTCGCTTTCTCTTTTGCTTATTATAGGAACCACCTTAGTATATAAGCAAACTAAGGAGATGAAAAACAAGGATATTGGTTATGACAGTAGCAATATACTAGTTCTAAACATGTTCGGTGATATGCCTCAGGAGTACAATGCCATCAGGGAAACATTATTACGGAACCCTAATGTGCAATATGTATCCGGAGCCATGGCCCTTCCATCCAATATTGGAAGTAATTCAGGAGGAATCAATTGGGATGGACGAGATCCTGATTTCCAACCGCTGGTAGGCCTAAGTGTTATTGATTATGATTATCCTGAGTTACTCAAAATTGCTATGGTTGAAGGAAGGTCTTTTTCTCCTGAGTACCCTTCAGACATGGGAAACTTAGACAGTGCTTCAGGTGCTTTTCTGATCAATGAAACCCTGGCAGACATTATGGAGATTGAAGATGTTACAGGAACACAATTGAGCTTTATGGGAATAAATGGTCCCATAGTAGGAGTGATGAAAGATTTCCATTTCCTGAGCATGAGAACCGAATTACCTCCTCTGGCTATAGCTATTGCCCCGGCAGATAATTTTCGTTTCATGATGATCAAAGTAAAAGATGGCCTTCCCCTTGAAGAAGCATCTAAATCGATAGAAAACAGTTGGAAAACCGTCGTGCCGGATTATCCATTTGAATACAGATATCTGGATGATGAGTATGTTACAATGTACAGGTCTGAAACAAGAATCGGCAAGCTTCTCCTTTTCTTCACCTTTGCCGCAATAGTCATTGCCTCTTTAGGCTTATTCGGACTGGCCTCCTTCCTGGCAGAAAAAAGAACAAGAGAAATTGGCATCAGAAAAACTTTAGGGTCAACCAATACCCAGATTATCAAGCTCATGATTAAGCAATTTGGACAACTTGTACTGATAGCTGTGATCATAGCTATACCTTTAAGCTGGTATTTACTCGGCAAATGGCTGGAAAGCTATGCATATAAAACCGATCTTAGTATTGGAATGTTTGCCATACCCGCTATAGCGGTACTTATATTTGCAATATTAACAGTATTAATGCAGGCCTGGAAAGCTTCCCGAACCAACCCAGCCGTCTGCCTAAAATATGAATAACGAATAACGGAATAACGGAATAACGATAAAACCTATAACCCAATGGACAGAGTAATTGAAAACAAAGCAAAAAAACGCCGTAAGTATTACTGGATAGGAGGATCAACAATCGTTGTTGCTCTCCTTGTGTGGCAAATCTTCTTTGCCGATCATAGTTCTAAGCTTAACGTCGATGCCGACAGACTGACAATAGTGGAAGTTGTTGAGCAGGAATTCCTGGATTACATGAATGCAAGCGGTACCGTAGAGCCGATCTCAACTATCTATCTGGATGCTGTTGAAGGCGGCCGGATAGAGGAGATACTTATTGAAGAAGGTAATATGGTGGAAGAGGGAGACGTGATTCTTGTTCTTAGTAATCCTGATTTAAACTTGCGGATACTAACCAACCAAGCCAACCTGGCTGAGCAGGAAAACCGTTTACGCGACACCAAAATCATGATGGAGCAACAGCGGATTGAGTTGCGCCGACAGATCATTCAACTCGAGTACGATCTTATTCGTTTGGACCGTGATTATAAGAATAACTCCGGATTGTTTAAAAAAGGACTGATCTCTGAACAAGAATACCTTTTGAGCAAGGAGAATTTTGAATTATCCAACAAGACCATTACTCTTTTCAAGGAGAGGTCGTCCCAGGACTCTGTTTTCAGAGCTACTCAGGTTGTAAACCTTGAGAATGCCCTCGACAGGATGAGAGAAAACCTGGAATTGGTAAAAGAAAAGCTGGAAAGTCTCAAATTAAGAGCTCCTGTTAATGGACAACTGGGAGCATTAAATGCTGACATAGGCCAAAATGTTGCAATGGGATTCAGACTTGGGCAAATTAATGTACTGGATGATTATAAGGTTGCTGCACAGGTTGACCAACACTGGATTGACCGCATTAAAAAGAATCTGGCTGCTACTATCGACAGGAATAATAAGCAATTTAATCTGAAGATAACCAAAGTTTATCCTGAGGTTAGGAATGGACAATTCCAGGTCGATCTGGTTTTCACTAGTGAAAAGCCTGAGAATATAAGAGCAGGACAAACTTACAGGATAAGTATTGAGCTGGGACAGCCTCAAATAAAAATCCAGATTCCTCAGGGCGGATTCTTCTCAACAACCGGGGGACAATGGATATATGTTGTTGATCCCAGCGGACAATTCGCCGAGAAGAGAAGCATAAGAACAGGAAAAGAAAACCCAAGGTACTACGAGATCCTCGAAGGCCTCGAAGCCGGCGAGAAAGTAATCAACTCATCGTATTCAACCTTTGGGAATAATGATAAACTGATATTAAAGTGATATTAAAGTAATATTAAAGTAATAAAAAAATTAACTAACACATAATACCAACAACAATGATCAAAACAATCGATTTACTAAAAGTCTTTAGAACAGATGAGGTTGAAACAACTGCTTTGAACAAGGTAAACCTCGAAATCAAACAGGGTGAATTTGCAGCAATAATGGGCCCATCAGGATGCGGGAAATCTACCCTACTGAACATTCTGGGCTTATTGGACAACCCATCAGGAGGACAATTCTTCTTCAATGGTGAAGACGTTGCAGGGTATAATGAAAAAATGAGAACAGGCTTGCGTAAAAACAACATTGGTTTTGTTTTTCAGAGCTTTAACCTGATCGACGAACTCACTGTATTTGAAAACATTGAGCTACCTCTGCTTTATCAAAAAGTCCCTTCCTCCAAAAGAAAGGAAATGGTTACTGCAGTGATGGACAAGATGGGCATTGAGCACCGCAGAAAACACTTCCCACAGCAGTTATCCGGTGGACAGCAACAGCGTGTAGCTATCTCCAGAGCAGTGGTAGGAAATCCTAAGCTGATACTTGCCGATGAACCAACAGGTAACCTCGATTCAGCCAATGGTCTGGAAGTAATGGAACTTCTAAACCAGCTTAATAAAGAAGGCACAAGTATCGTAATGGTTACACACTCCGACACCGATGCAGCTCATGCTAAACGCATCATCAAACTGTTTGATGGTCAGGTTGTCAATGGACAATAATTATTAATTGTTAATTGTTAATTATGAAAACCCGAACCACATTGTCAATAGTATCAAAAAGGCTAAGCCTTTGGCTTATCTTGAGTGGAATAATTACAGGTGGATGGGCACAGGTCAGTTCCGGAAACGATCCATCAAAAGTATGGTCCCTGGAGGACTGCATTGCCACAGCTAAAGCCAACAACATACAGACCCAGAGACAGCAACTCCAGGCTAATGCGGCCAAATCTGATTTAAAATATGCCAAAGCAGCTACCCTTCCCAGCCTATCGGGTTGGTATGCCCATAATTTAAACTCAGGTAAAACGGTCAATTTTGAAGACTATTCCTATATCAATACTCAATATCAGGATGGAAATGCTGGTGTACAGGCCAGTCTTCCACTGTTTCGGGGTATGCAAAACTGGAATCG
>CAYXQX010000027.1:11426-17545 GCA_964467485.1 uncultured Porphyromonadaceae bacterium
TTCAACAAAGCAAGCTCTCACTTCAATCAGCAGAACAGCAGGCCAAAGCTATGGAAACGCAAATCAGTCTGCAGGCGGTAACAGCCTATCTGCAAATCCTGATGTCGCAGGAGATGCTGAAGATGGCAGAGGACAAACTGCAGGTAAGCATAGATCAGGTAAATCAGGCGGAGGAGTTTTTCAAAGTCGGAAGGATAGCAAAGAGCGAGGTGTTGGTTATTAAATCCCAGAAAGCGCAGGATCAGCTGGATCTGATCACCCGGCAAGGTGACCTTGATCTGGCCAATCTTGTGATGAGGCAGATACTCAATCTGGAAGGGAATACGCCTATCCAAATAAAATTACCGGCAGAGGGGGCATTGCTGC
Source organism: uncultured Porphyromonadaceae bacterium (assembly GCA_964467485.1). Classification (GTDB taxonomy): domain Bacteria; phylum Bacteroidota; class Bacteroidia; order Bacteroidales; family UBA12481; genus JAUVKA01. The sequence continues at coordinate 11,793 of CAYXQX010000027.1, forward strand.
CCACTACACTACCATCAGCTATTGATGTTTATGATTATGCACGAAGCAATCAGCCAAGAGTGCTGGCTGCTCAGACAAATGTTATGGTAAACGAGTCAGCATTAAAGATTGCCAGAGGCGGCACCGTGCCCAATCTATCTCTAAATGGTGTGTTTTATTCAAGATACTCTGAGCTTGGAGTCAACCCTATGGATCCTGAAGGAATATACCCCTACCCAAAACAGCTGGGGGATAATACTTATATGCAGGCAAACCTACGTCTCAGCATACCAATATTTTCCAGGTATGCCAACGGGACTCAGAGAATGATTTCGCAGGCTAAAGTTAGCGTACTCGACTCCAGACTATTGCTTGAGCAAGAACAAAAGACCATGAGGGAGGAGATACAGCAAGCTGCAGCTCAGGCCAATACGGCCCTGGCTCGACTGAATGCGTCTGAGCAAGCCGTAAGCAGTGCACGTGAAGCTAATGATTTAATCAGAGAACAATTCGAATCAGGAATAGTCACAGCAATTGATGCCAGGATCTCCAGCAACCAGTTATTGCAAGCTACAGCAAACAACCTTCAGGCCAGATATGAGTTGGTATTAAGGAGTAAAATTCTGGAGGTCTATCAGGGAAAAATCGTGTCACTATAGATATGTAAATCAAAACTTTAATTGCCCCTAGTTTTAATTGCCCCTAGCTTTAGCTAGAGGATTGAATATCAATTAATTAACCAGCCCTACGCTAAAGCGCAGGGCTAATAATGGTTTGTTGGAGATTTGGGTGTTGCAACCAACCCTACGCTAAAGCGCAGGGCTAATAATGGTTTGTTGGAGATTTGGGTGATTCCCATTATTCGGATTTTTCCTACATTTATGCATCATTTAAAAAACCTAACGATGAAAAAAATCTTGATTGTTGCTCTGTGCCTGTTTTCTACTCTGGCCTTCGCTCAGGAAAAATTAACTTACCAAAAACCTTCTAAAGAAATACTCGATCTGGTAGATGTTCAGCCTACCCCATCTGTTCAGCTGGATGATAATAATGAGTATATGATCCTGATGTATCGTGATGCTTTCATGTCGATCGCAGAGTTATCTCGCACGGAGATGCGACTGGCTGGTCTGAGAATAGACCCTAAAACAAATATTGGGAGCCGAACCAGGTATTCCAAAAACATCAGGATAAAAAATATTAAGGAGAAAGACAGTGAGATGATACAGGTTAAGGGCCTACCGAAAAACCCCTTAATCTCCAATTTCAGCTGGTCGCCGGATCAGAAAAAAGCAGCTTTCACACATACTGCCGAAAACGGTGTTGAGTTATGGATGTTGGATATTGAAACAGCTTCCGCCAAACAACTAACAAAACCTGTTCTCAATGCGAATATGAGAGGAGTGATTACCTGGATGGAAGACAGCAAGTCTCTTCTTGTGAAAATGATATCCGAAAAAAGGCAAGCTCTCATTGATATTAACAATGCTATACCAAGCGGCCCTACTGTTTCTGATAATGATGGTAGCGAAGCTCCAAACGCAACCTATCAGGATCTACTGAAAAATCCCAATGATGAACACAATTTTGAGCAGCTGGCCCTTTCAGATATTTTCAAAATATCTCTTGACGGAACATCAGACAAATGGCTGGATGGCGCTATGTATACCAGTATAAGTCTTTCTCCTGATGGGAATTATGTTATGGTTAACAAGCTGGAAAAACCATTTTCCTATATCGTTTCATATAATCGTTTCCCCACAAATACTAGTATCTACACTAAAGATGCGAAAAAGGTTAAAACAATCCTGGAATCGCCACTCCTTGAAGAACTTCCAACTGGCCGTAGTTCAACAAGAGCTGGCATGAGAAGCCTGGGATGGAGATCTGATAAGGCATCAATGTTATTTTATGCTGTTGCCCTTGATGAAGGAGATGCCAAAAAGAAAGTGGATTTTCGTGATGAGGTATTTGTTTTGGATGCCCCATTTAATGGCAGTCCAAAAAGCATAATGAAAACTATCAACCGCTATTCAGGAATTACCTGGGGCAACGATGAAATAGCTATCGCCCAGGATAGTTGGTGGGATACCAGAAACTCAAAGACCTATGTGTTCAATCCATCTGATGCTTCCCAGAAGCCGGAAATCATATTTGATCTAAACTCACAGGACAGATATAGTGATCCGGGGCGATTCGTTACCAGAAAAAATGAAATGGGCAACCGAGTTTTAGCCCTGGATGAGAATAATGCTTTCCTGACTGGCAGCGGTTATTCAGAAAAAGGGCAATTTCCGTTTATTGACATGCTCAATTTAGAAACTATGGAAAAAGAAAGGATATACCAGTCGGAATACACCGATAAACTGGAAAGCCTGAGGAAATACGATGTGAAAAAGAGTCTCTTGCTCGTAAGCATTGAATCGAAGAACGAATATCCCAACTACTATTTCAGGAACCTTAAGCGCAATAAATTAGTGCAGATTACATTCTTTGAAAATCCCTTCAAGAGCATTCAGGATGTTCATAAAGAAGTAATTAAATATAAACGTGATGATGGCCTGGAACTTTCCGGAACCCTATACCTTCCGGTTGGATACGACATGAATAAAAAGGAAAAGATGCCGATGATATTATGGGCTTATCCACGAGAATATAAGGACAAAGCCAGTGCATCCCAGGTTACCTCCAATCCAAACAAGTTTACTTCACCAAATTACGGATCACCCATTCACTGGGTTGCAAAGGGCTATGTTGTGCTTGATGGAGCAGCCTTTCCTATTGTTGGTGAGGGAGATACTGAGCCCAACGATCTCTTCCGAAGTCAACTAGTGGCAAATGCAAAAGCAGCTATTGATGCAGTAGACAAACTGGGTTATATCGACAGAAGCAAGGTAGCTGTAGGTGGCCATTCTTATGGTGCTTTCATGGTAGCCAACTTGCTTTCCCACTGCGACCTTTTTGCAGCCGGAATCGCCAGAAGCGGTGCCTACAACAGAACTCTAACTCCATTTGGCTTTCAAAGTGAACAGAGATCATATTGGGAGGCCCCTGATGTATACTATACCATGTCACCTTTCATGCATGCCGATAAAATGAAAACACCATTACTCCTGATTCACGGAGAAGCAGATAATAACTCAGGAACATACCCACTTCAGAGTATCAGGTATTTTAATGCCCTCAAAGGCTTAGGAGCAACAGTTCGCTTGGTGGTACTGCCGAAGGAAAGTCATGGCTACAGCGCCAAAGAGAGTGTCCTCCACATGTTGTGGGAACAAGATCAATGGCTGGAGAAACACGTGAAGAACAATTAATAAATTAGTTCTTGCCTACCAGGCTTCTACCATCTCAACTGTATTAGTCAGGACTGCCTTCACATACTTTGGATTGTGAACACCCAGACTTCTGTCTTCTTCAAAAAGAATATAGTTAAAAACAGCACCTGCTTTGTTAGCCGGGTACATTCCAGTAACAGGGTGACCACCATCATGGATTCCTTCTTCAGAATAAAGACCATGCTCAACCAGAAGACCATGAAGATCATCGAGTAATGAATGAATATCGCTTTGTATGTTAGCTACATCGAATGATGTTGCACTTGCATGACAAGCTGTACAAGCAGCAATATTCTCAACGTCAGTGTCGCTAGTCATTGAGAAGTTGTGACCTCCAACATCAGTACCACCTTCTTTGTTCATATGACAATCGGAACATCCGGTCATGCTTGTATGTGCTGTATTGCCTATGGTCATTGACCCTTCTGGTTCAAAAGCTCCAACACCTGCAAGAACATTACCTTGTGGTCCGTGATGTCCTCCCCAGTGAGTACTGCTGATGTTAACTGAATCCCCATTATAAGGCTCAGTAACCCGACGGGTTTGGTGGCATTCAGCACAAGCATTACCAGAACCTGCAAGATCAATCTCACTCATGTGTCCGTCGCTAATCAGACTTACAGGCTCACCACCTCTAAGTGCATAATCCGGGAAATCTGCCTCATCCAATGAGCCGTGGAAATCATGGCAATTATCACATTTAAAGGCTACAGGAATAGCAATTGATGTGGCAGTAGTATCCATACCTGTCATCATTGTTTCCATCGCTCCCTGGTAGGAGTGGCACTTGGCGCAATCACTTCTTCCACCCGCATAGCCAGCATAATTACCAATTCCGTGTGAGGACATAGCAAATTGTGCTTTTACGGTATTTTTGTTGTCCATGGTATGGCACTCAATGCAGAAACTGTTGGCATCAACACCATCAGTTCCATCAGTTCCGTCTAAACCTGCAGCTCCATTTTCACCCGTGGGGCCTTCGGGACCCGTGCAACCTGGCATAACAACCAGTAAAGCACAAACAGCTAATGCGCTGAATACTAGTAAACTTAATCTTTTTTTCATATCCTTTGATTTTTATTGTTTTTCTAATTGAAAAATACCAATAAGATTAACCCTGTTATGAACTTAACATCAGTTTCTAACACAAAAAAAAAAGTTATAAACTCAACTTTTTTGCCTTTTGCATCATCATTTATATGATATATATCATGTAGATGATGATTTATCTCAACAATACTTTTAGCTTTACAATTGAATAAATTACAATATGGATTACTTATCAGAAAGTTTCACTTGTTCGCAATGTATCAAAAAATGTCATTTGTTTAAAACACTGACACAAGAACAATTAGACGAAATTTACGAGCATCGTTATGATACGTCATTTCGTAAAGGGGAGGTAATAGCCAAGCAGGGTAGTCCTATGTCAAATGTTGTTTCTTTATCTGAAGGACTGGCAAAACTTGTTCTGGAAACACCCGGGAAACCTGACATTTTACTTACCATAGTTTTACCTACAACACTTATCACTTCGCCTGGGATGTTTCTTGACAACCGGTACCATTTTTCTGTCGTCTCACTGACTGACACCAAGGCCTGTTTCATTAGTATGAGTGTTATACGCAAGATGTTTGAACAGAATAAAGAATTTGCGAAAAGCTTTCATAAGAGTATTGGAGAGAGATCAGTTATGTTATATGATAGATTCCGAAATATCATTCATAAAAATATGGCAGGCAGAATTGCTGATGCTATTCTCTTTCTCCACTATGAAATTTATGAAAATCTGGAATTCAAAATGGACATGAACCGCTCTGAGCTTGCTGAGTACTCCAACATGACCAAAGAGTCTGTCAGCCGCATACTCAAAGGATTAAAGGATGAAGCAATTTTTGATCTAAGTCAGGATAAAGCCAAAATATTAAATCTTGAAAGATTGGAGCAGATAGCCCGAAATGGCTAAGAAGGTGCTGGGTTTAAGTAAGCAAAGGAAAAATCAAGAAGCCAATTGTCATTGATATCTGATAATTAATTTTTAATTTTACATGTCCTCCCCAAACAAACATTAATTTTTATGTCAATTCATCGCCTAATTGCACTGATTCCAGGAATTCTGGTTCTATCAATTCTCAACTCTTGCACAGAGAAGGAGCCGGAAAACACTGCACCTATTGCTGTTTTCACTGCCGGCAGTAACACAGGAACGATTGAAACTTTATTTACTTTTGATGCATCTGCTTGCTCCGACCTTGAGGATTCTACGGAAAACTTGATGGTAAGATGGGACTGGGAAAATAATGGTTCTTGGGACACAGATTTCACTACTGAAAAAATTATAAAAAAATGTTTCGGGAAAGTGGGCTTCTACAAGGTGACAATTGAGGTTAAGGACACCGAGGGGCTTAGCACAAAATATTCAGAAATTATCAATAT
>CAYXQX010000028.1:0-17369 GCA_964467485.1 uncultured Porphyromonadaceae bacterium
TAATCACCCTCCTCTTTGTGTTATTTGCTATAGTTGCGCAAGGAATTCATATAGTGTTCTTACTCAGAAAGAGTGTTGGGAGATAAGAAAACATGTCCTGGAGATACTTCAGATGGGAGTCGAAAGTCGTAAGGAACTTATTGGAAGAATGGATTTTCCTCTTGAAAAAGTAGGAACTGTTATCGATAATATGCTAGACCGGGATCAAATAATTCTTGACAAGGGATTATACAGTCTTCCATAAATCTATTATACTATTTGCTGGAAGTGAAAGAAAAACATCTACTTTTACAGGAATTCTTGAAATCATATGTTGTTTGAAAAAACTATTGACAAAGAAGCGGTAAACGAATTACCCCTCGAAGTATTTAACGGACCTATCCACCTAATTGATAGTATTGATCAGCTGAATACAGTAATTCCAAAGCTCGCTATACCATCCTGTATAGGATTTGATACCGAAACAAGACCATCTTTTAAGAAAGGCCGAATTAATAAAGTATCATTGCTCCAGCTGTCTACATCCAGAGAAGCCTTCCTTTTCAGGATAAACAAAATTGGTTTGCCCAAGGAGATTAGAAAAATATTATCCAATCCTGAAATCTTAAAAGTTGGTGCTGCCATTCGTGATGATATTAAGTCATTACAAGGGGTTAAGCCCTTTCAACCACAGGGATTTATAGATTTGCAATCTATAGTTGGTGACTATGGTATTGAGGATTTGTCGCTGAAGAAACTTACTGCAATAGTTCTGAAATTTAGAATATCCAAATCCCAGCAATTGTCTAACTGGGAGGCTGATGAACTGACAGAGGCTCAGCAAAAATATGCGGCAACAGATGCCTGGGTGTCAGTAAAAATATTTAATGGACTTCAGTCGGTGAAGATAAACACCGATAAAAAATAAACTTATGGCGGAGAAGAGTTTTAGAGATTTTGGATTTAGTTCAAGCTTGGTGGAGTCCTTGGAGATGATGGGATATAAAATTCCAACCCCAGTTCAAAATGAGGCTATGCCACCTGCTATGGAGGGAAAGGATTTGATAGCCTGTGCTCAAACAGGAACCGGGAAAACAGCAGCCTATGTGCTTCCAGCCATTCATAGAATAATGCAGTCAACAAAACAAGGTGTTAAGGTTTTGGTTGTGGCTCCTACGAGGGAGCTGGCTGTTCAGATCGACCAGCAGTTTCAGGGCCTGGGTTATTTTAGCGGAACATCTTCTATTGCCGTTTATGGTGGAAATAATGCAATGTACTGGGATCAGCAAAAAAAAGCTCTAACGGAAGGAGCTGATGTTATTGTGTCGACACCCGGCAGGCTAATCTCGCATCTGAATATGAATTACGTTAAGCTCGACTCTCTTGAGATGTTGATTCTTGATGAGGCAGACAGAATGTTGGATATGGGATTCATAGAAGATATTGATAAGATTATAACCTATCTTCCCAAGGATAGACAGACAATGATGTATTCGGCTACAATGCCACCCAAAATCAGAGGCCTGGCCAAGCGAGTTTTAAATAAACCAGTCGAGGTAAGTATTGCCATTTCTAAACCATCAGAGAATGTCCTTCAGGCTGCCTACATGGTTTATGACCCCCAAAAACCATTGCTGGTTAGTCATCTGTTGAAAGAGAAGGGAATAGGATCAGTACTTATTTTTTCTGCAACAAAAGTTAATGTTAAGCTGGTGGCTAAAACGCTAAAGGATATGGGGCTGTCGGTAGGACAGATGCACTCCGATCTGGCCCAGCAGGATAGAGAAGAAACGCTGAGGCTTTTCAAAGCCAGAAAATTCATGATTCTGGTGGCTACTGATATTGTATCCAGAGGGATTGATATTGATGGAATAGAACTTATCATCAACTACGATGTACCTAAAGATCCGGAGGACTACGTCCATAGGATAGGCAGAACAGCGAGGGCGAAAAAATCAGGAGTGGCTATTACCTTTATTAATGAAAAGGATCAAAGAGATTTTAAGAAGATTGAAGCCCTCATAGACAGGGAGATATACAAGTCGCCACTCCCCGGTGATATGGAAGCCGGTCCCAGGTATAACCCTGTAACTCAGAAAAGGTACGGGAATAAAAACTTTAGGAAGAAGAGGTGATTTTGCTCGCTGCGCTCCTTGTGATTTTGCTCGCTTTACTCGCGTGATTCTGTTCGCTGCGCTCCTGTGATTTTTTCCCAAATCTACCAATCTACTATACCAACCAAAATTAGTTTTAGTATTTGTGGTGTTCTTTAATTCTAACAAATTAAGGATACAAAGATGCCTTAACGAAAACGGAATAGCTATCGTTTCGATTCAAGATATTAGTAGGTTTTATTCCATTAGACCATTTTCAATTTCTGGTTCCCTTTGCAGTTTTTCTAACAACAAAACTCCTAAGATTGATAAGATACCAATAGATAATATCCCATTAATGAATAACTTGAATTCCTCTTGGGGAATCCCAGGAATCGTAATATTAAACCATGTGATAAAATAAGGAAGTAAAAGGCCAATTATTGTTCCAAGACCAAGCATAAGCCAGGACATTTTTCTATTTCTTTTTATCTGATTTAAGGTATTAGTTTCTTTTACGATTTGATTGATAACCTCATCTTCCAAATCTAAATTTGGTTGGATTGGCATTGTATCTTTGAAAAGATCAATAAACCAGCTATTTTCTTTCTTATCCATCACGCTTCAATTTTATAAGTTATCTTAACCTCACAAATAGCCTTTTTCATATTATGACGAGCCCTATGTAGAGTGACTTTTGTCTTGCTTTCAGTCCAACCTGTTAATTCGCAAACTTCTTTGATACTGTATTCTTGCATATAAAACAAAGTTAATGCAAGGGCTGAATCTGCACTAACTCTTTGCAGAGCTTGGTTAACTATGAATTGTTTTTCCTCCAGATCAGCTTGCTCAATTGTTTCATCAATAATCTCCACAGGAATTACTGATTCAGAATCCTTTTCATCGACAAGAAGCTTGTTTCTTTGAAGATATTTGTATGCACAATTGATTACTATTTTGTACAACCAACTGCTGAATTTCGACCTTTTGTCAAATTTCCCAAGGGATGTGAAAGCATTGATAAATGAACTTTGAACAACTTCTTGAGCAAACACTTCCTGCTTAACAATTGATAGGGCAATGCTATAAGCGAAATCCTGATAGGTTCGAATAAAGTAACGGAATTCTTCTACATGTCCATCAAGTACCTTTTGAAGGTAGACATCATCCATTAGAATTTTTGCTATTGTTTGATTTCTTTCTTGGGAGAGTTATTAATAATCCTATTCCCCCAAGCAATATAGGAAAACCAAACCAATTTTGAGATAAGCCTTGTGATTCAACCCAAAATCTCATAAATATTAATCCCAAACCAAACCCAATGACAGTACCTGCAATTGTTTTTAGAGGGATTTTGTTCCAATTTAGTTTCATCGAGGCTAAATCCTCAATGGAGGCTCCTTTTTCAATTAGTAGAGCTCTTTCTTTGCTTCTGGATTTATTATGAAAAAACCAGGCCAAGAATAATACAATAACTCCAAGCACTATGGCAGCGGAGGTAAAAATAAGGGATGAAGATGTAATTGTAGTTTCCATAATTGTTTTTGTTGATGAGATCCACAGGCAAGGTAAAAGGTTACAGAAGAGCAATAATTTATTTTCGCTCAGTGTGTTGAATGGTACACTTAATTTCAATTTAATTTATGGGGGAAATTAGTCCTGAGAGGATGTATTGCTGTAGAAATTCTATGAAGACAAAGTCTTTTTTGTTGGATCTTTAAACAGGAGAGTAACTGCTTTATCAGGCGATAAGCACTTAACCTGTCCTTCACTGACAATAAGCTCCCATTTACTATCGGTTGTCAGTAAACTAACCTTGCTCACTGGATCAAAAATCGTCTGGGTTATATTAAACTCTTTGTTGAAAATTCCCTTAAGAGTAATCTTATTTGCTTCTATACTTACCAAGCAGGATTCATTCACATTTGAGACAGTGTCTTGATCAATAATCATACAAAACCTACTGAAATGGGCCTTATATAATGCATCCTTTTTTGCAGTCTCCTGAGAGAAGCAAGTAATAGAGAATACCATTGTAATAGCTAAGATTATTGTCGCTTTCATGACATTAAGAAATATTAGTTTAGGGGGAGGCAATCAAAGTTAAGGAATAAAAAACTTATCTCAAAACCCAGCCCCACTGAAAACGAAATAGCCCAATTGGCTGAGTGCTTAGCTGAGATTGCTGATGAAGAATTGGCAGATGATACGATCATTCTTGGTATTCATGGTGAGTTCAGTGAGTTTCAGGCAAGGACACAAAAGCTCAAAAGCTTTCAGAGTAAAATCCACATGGCTCAAAGAGGAGTACCATCAGTTGGAAGTTTGCCATTTGGACGCACTTTTGATAAAAAGAAAGAAAAATAGGGAGTTGATGAGGAGAAAAAAGAAATGATCCAACAAGCTGCAATAAGATATTTGGAAGGCGAAAGCATGATAGATATTGCAAAATCATACAATTTGAGCCTATCCACAATCTACTAATCTACCAATCTACCAATCTACAGATCTACCAACTTATCCCCTCGTAAACACCCAATCATCATCTTTCGACAGCCTTGGGTTGAATGCGTATCCTCCTTCTGTGAACGCCTTAAGGTCTTCGGCATCTGTTAGTCTGTGGGTGTTGATAAAGCGGGTCATCAAGCCCCGGGCATGTTTGCCATATACGGTGAGGAACTTGTATTCACCGTTATGAAAATCTTTAAAACTGGGTGTTATTATCCTGATGTTGAGTTTCTTGCGGTCCAGTGCCTTGAAGTACTCATTTGATGCAAGGTTAACCAACAAACCTGATCCTTCTTCAGCTAAAATATCATTTACAGTTTTTGTTAGCCGTTTTTTCCAAAAAGAATACAAATCTGAACCAATCCGGTTTTTTAGAGCAATACCCATCTCCAGCCTGTATGGCTGAATTCGGTCATTTGGTCTTAGGAGTCCGAAAAGGCCAGATAAAATCAGGATATGATTTTTTGAATACAATAATTCTTCATCATTCCACTCCCAGGCTTTGGCTCCACGGAAAACTTCCCCCTTAAAAGCCATGAGAGCAGGTAAGTTAGGCCAGTTGTCTTGTTCAGGATTCCAGTTCATATATCTCTGCTGATTCAGCTCAGCCAAATCCTGGGAGATATTCATGAGCTTTTTTAAACGTGCCGTAGTGGATTTTTTTAATAGACCTGCCAGATAGTTAGCTTCATTGAGAAAGACTGGATAATCAAGACTATCGAACCTATGATCTGCTTTCTCATCAATCGTTTTTGCCGGGGAAAGGATGGTAATCATTAAATATTTTTATAAAAGTGTGCGTTAAATATTCTGTAACTTTGTTCCTTGTTTGGCGAAAAAAGCCCATAATGGTTATGTTGCAAAAGTATCAAAATGATTTGGAAAGTCTTATAAACTCGCATGGCGAAGTGCTAAGTGTTGATGAAAAGACTAAGCTTCTGGAGGCTTTGATAGGATATATTAAAGGTGGTGAAGATGAAATAGATTATGACAGGCTATTAAAAGGCTTTGAGTACCCTTTTGCCGTTGCGGGTATTCTTGTTAATGATCTTGGCCTCGGTTTTGAATCAGTTTTGTCTACTCTGTTTTCATTTAATAAGGTTCTTCCACTCCGAGATGCGGAGTATATCAGGATTAACTATGGTGAGTCTGTTTCAACGCTTGTACAGGGGCTGAGGAAAATTGCCGGCTTGAATACAAGTAAAACAGCTATCCATACTGAGAATTTTATTCACCTTTTGTTAGGACTCTCACCTGATAGTAGGGTAATATTAATAAAGCTTGCCGACAGGCTTTATTCTACTTACCAGATGGAAGAGATGGCGACGTCTGATGCAGAAAGGCTAGCCAAAGAGGTATCAGATTTATATGCTCCAATTGCCCATCGACTTGGCCTATACAGAATAAAGACTCATTTTGAGGAGATCTCAATGAAATTTCTGCATCCAACAGAATATCGTTTGATTGCTCAGAAACTTAAGGAAACCAGGGACGGCAGAGAGAAATATATTGCCGAATTCACTAAGCCACTGATCAAGAGACTGGAGGAGCAACAATATGATTGTGAAGTGAAAGGGAGGCCAAAATCAATACATTCTATCTGGAAGAAAATGCAGGCCCAGAAAGTGGATTTTGATGAGGTGTATGATTTGTTTGCCATCAGGATAATTCTAAATAAGCCCAGACAAAATGAAAAAGCCGATTGTTGGCAGGTTTACAGCATGGTTACTGATCAATATCAGCCAAATCCAAATAGGTTAAGGGATTGGATCTCCACTCCAAAACTAAATGGCTATGAATCACTACATACAACAGTTATCGGGCCGGAAGGCAAATGGGTAGAGGTTCAGATCAGGACAAAAAGAATGGATGTAGTGGCAGAGGTTGGCCATGCAGCCCACTGGAAATACAAGGAGAAAACAAATGAAAATTCGCCTGATAGCTGGTTGAGTAAAATCCGACAGTCACTGGAATCTTCGTTAGACGAGAAGCCAGTAGGGCAGGACTTTAAAAAGGAACTTTATTCTGATCAGATTTATGTTTTTACTCCCCAAGGCGATCTTATTAAACTTCGTTCGGACTCGACAATTCTTGATTTTGCTTTTGCAATTCATACAAATGTAGGCTGTAGTTGTACCGGGGCTAAGGTGAATGGCAAAATTGTTCCATTTCGCCAGGTGCTTGTTAACGGGGATCAAATTGAAGTGTTAACATCTTCTCAGCAAAAGCCTAAATCTGATTGGCTGAATTTTGTAAAAACATCAAAGGCAAAAGCCAGGATAAAGCGAGTGCTGAAAGAGGCAGAATATCAGAATGCTGAGGAGGGGAAGGATACATTAAAACGGAAGTTTGAGCAGTGGCGAATTAAGTATGATGTAACAACTATTCACAAGCTGGTAAGTCGTTTTAATCTTAAGGATGCTCTTGACCTATACCAAAATGTGGCTGAGAATAAGCTGGATCTGGCTGAGATGAAGGCCTTTCTCAAAGATAAAGATCCGGCTGAATATCTTAAGGAAAAACCAGAAGTGGATAAATCTATTGAGAGTTTTAAAAAGACTATCACTCAGAGTGAAGACTACCTGATTATTGATGAATCACTGGATAATGTGGAGTATTCAATGGCCAAATGCTGCAATCCGATTTTCGGGGATGAGGTTTTTGGCTTCGTCAGAGTCTTTAACGGTACCAGCATTCATCGCCAGGACTGCCCAAATGCCGCGCAAATGATAAAACGTTATCCGTACAGGATTCTTAAGGTGAGGTGGACCGACAAGCATGGGGATAAAGCTCACTATACTGTTAACATCAGGATTTCAGGAGTAGACGATATAGGAATTGTGAATGAGATCAGTAAGGTAATTTCAAGTGATCTGAAAGTAAACATGAGGGGTATGAATGTCAGCTCTGAAGATGGATTTTTTACCGGTTTGGTAACCCTCGTTGTTCTTGATAAGAAGCATTTGGAAACAATAATAAGAAGGCTCCTTAGGGTTAAAGGAGTTTTATCAGTTAAACGCTCCGACGATATTTAATAATTTGTAGAGACAGATTGTAATCTGTCTAATTGTTGGACGTTGGTGAATTATGTTTGTGAATTACGTTGGTGAATTACGTTGGTGAATTACGTTGGTAGAGACAGATTATAATCTGTCTTTACGTTGAATACATATCACATGAAAGAAAAACTTATCAGCCAGGTTGCCAGGAAACTTGGAATCAGCGAAAAGCAAGTTTCAAATACTCTTGGTCTTTTGGACGAGGGGGCCACTATCCCTTTTATCAGCAGATATAGAAAGGAAAGAACCGGTAGTTTGGATGAGGTGCAGATTCAGGATATCCAGAAGGAGTTTAAGCGCCTGAGTGAACTTGAGGAGCGGCGTTTCAGCATAATCGAAACAATTGAAGAACAGGGTAATCTTACACCTGAGCTGGAGAAGCATCTTTTGCAAGCAGTTACGATGGCTGAGCTGGAAGATCTATACCTACCATTCAAGCCCAAGAGAAAAACCAGAGGTGTTGCAGCAAAGGAAAAAGGCTTGGAGCCCCTGGCCCAAATCTTAATGGCACAAAGAGAGTTGAATCCATCCCACAAGGCTGAGCAGTTTATATCTGATCAGGTTGCTGATGCAGATGAAGCATTAAAGGGAGCTAGAGATATTATTGCGGAGTGGGTGAATGAAAATTCCAGAGTGAGGGGGAATCTTAGGCGGACTTTCGAGAATAGATCTGTTATATCATCTCACCTGATCAAAGGGAAAGATGATGAGGGGCAAAAATATCAGGACTATTTTGATTTTGATGAAGCAATAAAAAAATGTCCTTCTCATCGCTTTTTGGCGATTATGAGGGCTGAGCGGGAGGGTTTCCTTAGGGTAAAGATTCAGCCCGATCAAGAGGAGGCTATTGCTAGTGTTCAGAGATTTTTTGTGAAGGCAGAAAATGACAGTGCCGATCAGGTTGCTCTTGCTGTGGTAGATAGTTATAAACGCTTGTTAGCACCATCACTGGAGAATGAGATAAGGGGTATTTATAAAGAGAAAGCAGATGATTCAGCTATTAAGGTTTTTGCCGGTAATCTGGAACAACTGTTGCTGATGCCCCCCTTGGGAGAAAAGCGTATCCTGGCTGTTGATCCCGGGTTTAGATCGGGTTGCAAGCTTGTTTGTCTTGATGCTCAGGGTCAACTCCTTCATAATGAAACTATTTATCCTCATCCACCACAAAGGGAGATCTGGCCTTCAGCAAAGAAAATGCAGTCCATGGTTGAGACCTATAAAATTCAAGCTATTGCTATTGGCAATGGTACGGCCAGTCGTGAAACAGAACAATTTATTCGCGATAATGTAAAATTTTCCACTGATGTTAGGGTTTATGTCGTGAATGAAAATGGAGCATCAATTTATTCAGCCTCCAGTGTGGCCCGTGAGGAATTTCCTGAATATGATGTTACTGTTAGAGGAACAGTTTCTATAGGTAGACGATTATTGGACCCATTGGCCGAGCTGGTGAAGATTGAGCCTAAGTCCATTGGAGTAGGGCAGTATCAGCATGATGTTGACCAAAAAAAACTACATGAAAGCTTGGTGCAAGTGGTTGAATCTGCAGTGAACAGGGTTGGTGTTCATGTTAACACTGCCAGTAAACACCTTTTAACACATGTTTCTGGCCTGGGACCTCAACTGGCGGAGAATATTGTCAATCATATCAGGGAAAACGGACCTTTTAAAACAAGAAAAGAATTTACCAAAGTTGCTCGCTTAGGTGATAAGGCCTTTGAACAGGCTGCCGGCTTTTTGAGGATTAGTGGTGCTTCCAATCCTCTGGATAACACTGCTGTGCATCCAGAAAGCTATCCTGTAGTTCAGAAAATGGCCAAAAAAACCGGGGTTGATGTTCTGGAGCTGGTATCGAACAAGGAAATACTCAAGCAATTAAAACTTGAGGATTATATCAGTAGTAGTATTGGACTCCCTACTTTGAAGGATATAAAATCAGAATTGGAAAAACCCGGTAGAGATCCCAGAGGAATTATCAAAGTGTTTGAATTTGATCCAAATGTCAGAGATATTGAGGATCTCAGGGAAGGAATGATTTTACCGGGTATCGTAAGTAACATAACCAACTTCGGAGCATTTGTTGATATTGGTATCAAACAGGATGGCTTGATCCATGTTAGCCAGATGGGCGATAGATATATTAAGGATCCCGCTGAGGTGGTGACTCTCAACCAGCAGCTTCAGGTACGAGTCACTTCGGTTGATGTTTCCAGGAAGAGGATTCAATTGAGTTTGAAGGGGCTGGAATAAAAGTAGATTGGTAGATTGGTGGATTGGTGGATTTTGAACAATAATCGTAAAGACGCGAGGCCTCGCGTCTCAATGTTGGCACACGATAATTTGAATCATTTCGGAGACGCGATGCCTCGCGTCTCTACGGGGTGATTAATTCATTTAGATCCGAAATAACCCTACACCCACAATCCTCCAGGCGATACCCCGGGAAGTGACCCTGGTCATAAAGAATAATATCCACTCCAAGTGACTGGGCTACTTCATGATCGTGCTTTGTATCCCCAATCATTAGAACTTCATCAGGAAGTATTGCAAGTTTCCCGAGAAGTTTTTTTCCCAGATCAATCTTGCTGGCTGCATAGTGGTTATTCAAGCCTGCCACCTCAGAGAAATACTCCCTTAAACCAAAATGGTCAACCATATCATTCAATATGCTTTCTTCACTAGCTGAGAGAAGAGACTGGCTTATTCCGTTTTCCTGAAAATATTTAAGCACCTTCAGGGCATTTTCCTGCAGGTGGCACTCTTTTCTGCCTTTATCATACAGATCGATAAACTGCAAAGCGGGTATTTTAAAATCTTCCTGTGTGAAATTGAAGCCTGCTCTTACGTAATAATCCCTCACAGGGAAATCAAAATAGGCTAAATAGTCTTTTTCACTTAATACCGGCTTACCTCTGTTTTTCAATAAATTATTTATTGATTCAATGCACAACCATCTGTCGTTGAGGAGAGTACCGTTCCAGTCCCAAATAATGTGTTTGTAATTCATCCTGATTTTTAAAGTTTTGAATATAGCAATTTAAAGATGGATGGCTTTCTGCAAGGGCTTTTGTATTTTTACATCTCCAAAAAAAGGAACAGAGCATTGATTTATCCCGAAAGTTTTGAAGCGAAGATTGGGTTCGACCAGGTAAAAGACCGGGTGAAGAACTACTGTGAAACCAGTATGGGCAAGGATTTGGTTGATCAAATTCATTTATTTACTGAAAAGGAGATTATAGAAGTTCTCTTGGCTGAACTTGACGAGTTTACTCAGATTCTTGAAAATGAGAAATCATTTGTTTTTGAACCGACTGAGGATGTTAGCAAGGCATTGGCGCATGGGAGGATTGAAGGCACTTTTCTGGAGGTCCAGGATTTTCTGGCGATTAGACGGAATCTGAAATCAGTTAAATTATTGCAGTCTTTTTTCTCAAAAGCTAAAGACGATGTTTACAATAATTTGAAAGCTCTGCTGAAGGATATAAGTATTTATCCGTTTATTCAGGACAGACTGGATCAGGTTTTTAATAAGCAGGGCAGTGTGAAGGATAACGCCTCGCCTGAATTGAATCAGATAAGACGATCCATCAATCAGAAACAATCAGGCATAAGCCGACGAATTGACAAGATAATGGATCATGCCAGGAAAGAAGGCTGGGTTGATCCTGATGTTGGTGCTACCATGCGAGATGGCAGGCTTGTTATACCTATGCCAGTTACCCACAAAAGAAAAATATCCGGATTAATACATGATGAGTCGGGTTCAGGAAAGACTGCCTTTGTGGAGCCCGTGGAGCTTGTTGAGGTAAACAATGAAATCCGTGAGCTGCAGTTAGCCGAAACAAGGGAGATCACTCGTATTCTTATCGAGCTCACAACAGCTTTAAGACCATATTTTGAGGAGATTATTGAATGGTCAAAGAAACTTGGTTATTTCGATTTTATAAGAGCAAAAGCCAAGCTTTGCCGAAATTGGAATGGAAAGAAAATCAGGATTTCAGATGAACAGGAGATTGAATGGCAACAGGCAAGGCATCCTTTACTTAGTTTGAGCTATAAGGTCTTGGGTAAAAATGTTGTTCCGCAGAATATCAGGATAAATTCTGAAGACAGGATACTATTAATATCAGGCCCTAATGCAGGGGGTAAGTCAGTAGCCCTGAAAACCACCGGCTTGGTTCAGTATCTTATTCAAACAGGTTTTCTGCCCCCAGTGGAGGATTCCTCAGTATCGGGAATTTTCAAGCGGTTTTTCATTGATATTGGTGATGATCAATCTTTTGAGAACGATCTTAGTACCTATAGTTCCCATCTGATGAACATGAAGTTTTTCCTTAACCATGCAGATGATAATACCATCTTGTTGATCGATGAGTTTGGCACAGGTACTGAGCCTCAGCTTGGAGCGGCTATAGCTGAATCTATTCTCGCAGGGTTACTTGAGACTAAAGCGTTTGGAGTTATTACTACCCATTATACTAATTTGAAGCATTTTGCAGCTTCAAACAATGGTATTCTGAATTCGGCTATGCTGTATGATAATCATAAGATGCAGCCTCTGTTCCGACTGGACATAGGTAAGCCCGGTAGTTCATTTGCTTTTGAAATTGCACGTAGTATTGGCTTGCCCGAATCGGTTCTGAAACTTGCGGAGTCGAAGATTGGTGAGGATCATGTGAAATTCGATAAACATTTGAGAGAGATATCCAGGGATAAGAGGTACTGGGAGGAGAAGAGGAAGAAAATCAGGAAAACTGAGAAACGATTAGATGAGATGCTAGCTGATTATGAAGCTCGTTTATCATCAATGGACAAAGAAAAAAAGAAGGTTGTTAAGGAGGCCAAAGTACAGGCTGAGCAGTTGCTTGGGAGGATAAATCAGAAAATTGAAAAGACTGTCCAGCAGATACGAGAGGAACAGGCAGAAAAAGGGAAGACCAGGGAGCTGAGGAAGAAAACTGAGCAGTTTAAGGCTGAGGTTAAAGAGCAATTGGCCCGTGAGCAGACTGATGATGATGAAAAATTGCGCAAGATTAGGGAGGAGCATGACAGGATTAGGAAAAGGATGAAAGATGTGGAGCCAAAACCTAAGGAGGAGCTTGCTATTGCACAGTCTGATCTCCACCCAGGCTCTAAGGTAAGAGTTATAGATAAGGATCTTTTTGGAGAGGTTCTGGAATTAAAGGGAGGTAGCATTCTGGTAGCCTTTGGACAAATGATTACCACATCCACAAGGAGTCAGCTGGAAATTATCAGTGAGAATGAGTATAAGCGACATGCAGGTTCGGAAAAGATCTCAACCAGCTTCTCTGGAGTGGACCTGCAACATCGTCGGCTTAACTTTAGTCCGAGTCTCGACCTCCGTGGAGTGAGAGGAGAGGAAGCGATGAACAAACTGCAAGCATTTATTGATGAAGCAATAATGTTGGGAGAGACAAACCTCCGGGTATTACATGGCAAAGGCAATGGTATTCTACGTCGGATGACAAGGGACTTCCTTTCAACAATTGATGTGGTTGATCGGTTTAAAGATGAAGACCTCAGGATGGGCGGATCAGGCATTACTGTCGTTACTTTGGATTTCTAGCAACTAGCAACTAGCAACTCGCAACTCGCAACACACAACCCGTTTTTTTATTTGTTTGCTTCCTGATTTTGTTCCATTTTTACTGTCTAAATTTCAAAAAACTTTGCCCTAATGCAAAAGATGAATGATATCTTAACTGACATCGATGGTTTAATCGGTGGTTCTCAATGGTTTGTGTTTCTCCTTTTAGGTGTTGGTCTTTTCTTTACTATATACTTAAAATTTCCCCAGTTCAGATATATGGGGCATGCTGTAAAGGTTGTGAAAGGGAAATTTGACCGTAAGGAAGACAAAGGTGATACATCCCACTTTCAAGCATTAACAACGGCTCTGTCTGGTACTGTTGGAACTGGCAATATTGCTGGTGTGGCTTTTGCAATTCATCTCGGTGGGCCCGGGGCTTTGTTCTGGATGCTGATGACTGCTTTGGTTGGTATGTGTACCAAATTTGTAGAGGTAACTCTTTCTCATAAATACAGGGATTTCACAAAAGAGGGAATGGTTTCAGGCGGGCCGATGTATTACATGAAGAAAAGGCTCAATATTAATCTTAAAAACGGTAAAGTTCTTAAAACAGGAACATTATTAGGTATTTTCTTTGCTGTGGCTACTGTACTGTCATCTTTTGGAACGGGCAATCTTCCGCAGATCAACAGTATAGCCAATTCAGTTTCGGCTACTTTTGGAATTCAGAATATTGTAACAGGTGGTGTACTTGCAGTTCTTCTGGCCTTTGTAATTATTGGGGGTATTAAAAGGATAGCCAAGGTAACAGAGAAGCTTGTTCCTGCCATGGCTGTAATATATTTTCTGGGAGCAATTTTGGTAATAGGTTTTAATATTGAAAACCTGATCCCAAGTATAGTATCTATTTTCAAGGACGTATTTACCGGTACAGCAGCGGTTGGTGGTTTCATGGGAGCCGGTTTTGCCTTCGCTTTTAACCGGGGTGTTAACAGAGGATTATTCTCCAATGAGGCAGGTCAGGGATCAGCACCGATCGCTCACGCTGCTGCCAGAACAAAAGAGCCTGTTTCTGAGGGTCTTGTGGCTATTTTGGAGCCATTTATTGATACAATTGTTATATGTACTCTAACGGGATTGGTGATTTTATCTTCAGGTGTATGGAATGAGAAATTTGAAAATACCTTCCAGATGGCAGATGTCCAGGTGCTTAACAGGCAATTCAAGGAGGACAATACTGCGGATATAAAGTTGATATCGGCTGCACTCAATCGTAAAGATTCAGTGGCCCTCTATACAGGTGAACTAGATATTCTTAATGGAAAATTACAAAACAATCTTACTATCCTTCATGCCAGATCATTCGCTGAGGGTATTGAGTTTGCTATAGACGAAGAACCCTATACTGGAAAACTGAAAATTAAGGAAGGGGCGGTTCTTAATGATAATCCTGATGTTGAGATTTCCGGGATTTCCCTAATCCATAGTGCACCTCTCACGGCAGAGGCATTTAAACGATCATGGCTGGGTGATTGGGGTAAATATATTATCAGTATAGGATTGCTTCTATTTGCCTTCTCAACTGCAATTTCCTGGTCGTATTATGGGGGAAGAGCAATGACCTTCCTGTTTGGGACAAAATCTGTTATTTATTACAGAATTGTTTATGTGGTCGGTTTCTTTCTAGCCTCATTTACCGATACTTCAATAATATGGACCTTCTCTGGTATAACAATAGCTTTTATGACTATTCCTAATCTTATCGGTATATTCAGCCTCAGGAAAGAGGTTAAATCAACTATTGCCGATTACTGGAAAAACTTTTCAAAGGAACATCCTGATGTAAAAATCCCGGAGAAAGTAGGGACCCAATTAAAATGATTTATATTCTGTATTTTTATACAGATACATCAATAATCTGCATAATGAAAAAAATTATAAACTCAAGTTTACTTGCCGTAATAGTGATAAGTATGTGTAGTTGCCTAGCTCAAACAGGGAAAAGAGAATCGCAATTCAGCGATCCACCCAGGCCGGAAAAAAGGCCATTTGAATTGACTGAACACGGGGATACCCGGATTGATAATTATTATTGGCTTAACCAGCGCGATAATCCGGAGGTTATTGAATACCTGGAGGCAGAGAATGCCTACCTTAAAGAGGTGATGGCTGATACTGAAGAATTCCAGGAAAAGCTTTTTGATGAGATAGTGGGCAGAATAAAGCAAGATGATGAGTCTGTGCCATATCTCGACAATGGATATTACTATTATACCAGGTTTGAGGAAGGTTTTGAGTATCCTGTTATGTGCAGGAAAAAAGGAAGTCTGGAGGCCGAGGAAGAGGTAATGCTTAATGTTAATCAAATGGCAGAAGGTCATTCCTATTTTCAGGTTAGTGGTGTTTCTGTTAGTCCTGATAACCGTTTGCTGGCCTACGGAGTGGATACGGTGAGTAGAAGGAAGTATACAATTTATGTCAAGGATCTGGAAACAGGGAAAATCTATGAGGACAAGATTCCGGAAACAACGGGAAGTGTTGCCTGGGCTAATGATAATAGTACATTCTTCTTCACGAGAAAAAACGCAACAACACTCCGCTCAGAGAAAATTTACAGATATGAATTGGGTAGTAGAAGTGGGGATGGTGAGCTTGTGTTTTTTGAAGAAGATGAAACGTTTAGTACTGGTGTTGGAAGATCAAAATCAGGAAGCTATCTGATAATCTCCTGTGGCAGTACTCTTTCCACTGAGTACAGGATATTGGATGCCAACAGACCAAAGGATGATTTTATGGTTTTTCAAGAACGTGAAAGAGACCTGGAATACAGTATTAATCATTTTGACGATCATTTTTATGTCCTTACAAATTGGAACGCAAGTAATTTTAAACTGATGAAAACCCCTATTGGGGCTACCTCTAAGGACAACTGGATTGATGTGATAGCACATCGTGATGACGTGCTCCTGAATGGATTTACTCTTTTTAATAAATTTCTCGTTGTGACCGAGGTATCCAATGCCTTGCCCGCAATACGGATTATTCCACACGATGGTAAGAGCGAGCATTATATAAGTTTTGAGGAACAAGCTTTTACCGCCAGAGTTTCAACAAACAGGGAATTTGATACCAATATTCTGCGTTTTTCATATTCTTCCATGACTACTCCTAATTCTGTATTTGATTACAATATGGAGACTAAGGAGAGAGAATTATTGAAAATGGACAAGGTGCTTGGCGATTTTGATCCGGCCAATTATTTCAGCGAGAGAAAGTTTGTTACTGCAGCTGATGGCACCAAGGTTCCTATTTCCATTGTATATAAGAAAGGCACAGAGCTGGATGGAAGGAATCCAACCCTTCTTTATGGTTATGGCTCCTATGGTTCCAGTATGAGTCCTTATTTCAGTTCGGTTAGACTGAGCTTATTGGATAGAGGGTTTATCTATGTTATCGCTCATATACGAGGAGGCCAGGAGATGGGAAGACATTGGTACGAGGATGGTAAATTGCTGAAAAAGAAAAATACTTTTACCGATTTCAATGATTGTGCAGAATACCTGATCAAAGAGGGTTATACACAACCTGAGTATCTCTTTGCCCAAGGTGGGAGTGCCGGTGGATTGTTGATGGGCGCAATTATTAATATGCGAGCCGATTTATATAAAGGGATAATAGCCAACGTTCCATGGGTAGATGTTGTTACAACGATGCTTGATGCATCAATACCTCTTACTACCAGTGAATATGATGAGTGGGGCAACCCTGCAAATAAGGAGTATTACGATTATATGTTGTCATATTCACCTTATGATAATGTAACCCGACAGGACTATCCTGCTATGTTGGTAACAACGGGCTTGCACGATTCACAAGTACAGTATTTTGAACCTGCGAAATGGGTAGCCAAGCTCCGGGATATGAAAACTGATTATAATATCCTTATCATGAATGTGAATATGGAGGCCGGTCATGGCGGAGCTTCTGGCAGGTTTAAAAGATATAAGGAAACAGCAATGGAATACGCTTTCATCTTTAACCAACTAGGAATAACCGAATAAAGAATAACGGAGTAACGAATAACGGAGTAACGAATAACGAGTAACGAATAACGGAGTAACGAATAACGAGTAACGAATAACGAGTAACGAATAACGAATAACAGAGTAACGAGTAACG